>CAMWYI010000020.1 GCA_947178455.1 uncultured Alistipes sp.
AAAAAAGAGACGGCCGAAACCTCGACCGTCCCTTTTCTCTAAAAAATTAATGAATTACACTTCCCCTTTTCGGAAGACCTCCGTCAAGTAGTGGTGCAGGTAGTACAAATCGGCTTCGTCCTGAACCACCTCGTTCATCAGCAGGTCTTCCTCGTCGGAGACGACGTTGTTCGTAAAATCACGTTTGTCGAATTCCTCCATAGGCAAATCCAAATTATGTGAATGTATCGGTATAACGGGACATCGCACGATTTATTGTGCGCCGGTCAACACAAAACCATATTTTTTTCTTTGACCATCCGCCGCAAGTTGATGAGCGCATAACGCATGCGGCCCAGCGCGGTGTTGATGCTCACACCGGTCTGCTCGGCTATCTCCTTGAAACTCAACCCTGCGAAATAGCGCAACCGCACCACTTCGCGCTGCTCGGCGGGCAGCAGTTCGACCAGCCCGCGAATGTCGCGCTCGATTTGTTCGCTCACGAGGGCGTCCTCGATGTTCTGGTCGGCGAATTTCAGTGTCCCCAGCACATCGTAACCCTTGTCCGATTCGGTCACGGACTTGTTCTGCCGCTGGTTGCGGAAGTGGTCGATGACCTGATTGTGCGCAATACGCAAAACCCACGACAGGAATTTGCCGTTGTCGCAATACCGTCCCTCGTCGATGACGCGCACCGCCTTGATGAATGTTTCTTGGAAAATATCTTCTGCCAAATCGCGGTCCTTGACCATCATGCGGATGTAGTTCCGTACGCGGCGGCTGTGACGTTCGATGAGCTGGGAAATCGCGCTTCGGTCGCCCGAAAGGTACTGGCGGAGCAATGCCGAATCGCTCGATGCTTGTACGTTCATACTCTTTCTTCCTTACTGGTTGTTCAGAGTAGAATTTTTCCCGATAGGCAGTTCGTTTTTGAGGTGAATTTATCCTTGCAAGCGTCGGTTTCGGAGCGTTTCGTCGCCGGTGCCGGGCCTGCTTTACGGTAGCAAGGTACGCACTTTTTTCCGAAACTCCAAACTCCGCCACCCGAATCGGGGCCGTCCGATTTCCGAATAACCGTATCCGATTCCCTCAAAAACCATACCCCCGTTTAAGAAACGGGTTCTAAACGCTATGGCCTGTCAGTTGGTTTCCGACGGCGGGAAGCGCTCTGTCCGAATGACAAAGATAGCGATGCCTTGTCGTGGGGATTCCGATGATTTCTGCGCCGTGACCGTTTTTGCGGGTCGAAGACTGCGGAGCACGCCTATGGGCGGGCCTCCGCTGGCGGAGGCTTCGGCCCGCGCGGCTCACAGAGCCGCACATTTACCGACCGACAGGAGCGACGATGACGCTGAAAAGCAAGATAACGGTCTACCGCGCTAATAAAAAATTCGTATCTTTGGCTACGCCCAAGATACTCTCGCTCGGCAAAACCAAACAAGTTTGCTTTTGCCCTCGCTTATTCGTATCTTTGTCCTTATGAAACGATACCTGCTTCTTTTGTTCGCGCTCGGATACGGAGTTGCGGCCGCTGGCCGTGAGGTGATTCCGTTCAACGAGGGATGGCGATTCTACTTCCAATCGGAGAAAAGTTCCGACAACGCCCGTTCGGTGACCCTGCCCCACAGCTGGAATACCGACCCTACGGCAGGTCAACTCTTTATCGAAACGACGGGATGTTATCTCAATACGCTGCACGTGCCTGCTTCGTGGGCCGGACAGCGGCTTTTCGTGAAGTTCTACGGCGCACAGAGCGTCGCCGATTTGTTCGTCAACGGCAAACTGGTCGGCTCGCATTGCGGCGGCGCGACGGCTTTCGTCTTCGAAATCACCGACCGCGTGCGCTTCGGGGCCGAAAACGACCTGCTCGTCACGGTCAACAACAGCACCCGCAACGACGTACTACCCACCTCGACCGACATCAACCGTTACGGCGGATTGTACCGTCCGGCCGAGTTGATTCTCACGTCGCCGACCGCCGTGTCGCCCCTCTATCTCGGCACCGACGGCGTGCTCGTGCACCCGCAGACGGTTTCGTCCGAAAAGGTCGCCGGCGAGATCGAAATCCACCTGACTTCGCGCACGGAGGAAAACTGCCAGCTGACGCTCGACATCATCGGCGCCAACGGACGGCGCGTATTCTCGCAGCGTCAGCGCGTTCGGGCCGACGGAAATCCGGTCGTGGTGCCGTTCACGGTCGAGCAGCCCCGCTTGTGGAGCCCGGCGCGTCCGGCGCTCCACACCGTCAAGGTGACGCTGACCACGACCAGCGGCAAAATACTCGACAGCACGACCGTCCGCACGGGATTCGTATCGCGAGGCTGGTGCGACAACCAGCTGACCATCAACGACAAACCGATTGCCGTGCGGGGCGTGTCGCTCTACCACGACAGCGCGCTGTCGGGCGGAACGCCGACCGAGCAGGACATGGATGCCGACTTGCGGCAAGTCGAGGATTTGGGGGCCAATGCACTGCGTTCGGTCGTGATGCCGCACGCGCAGTACTTCTATAACCGCTGCGACGAAAAGGGTTTTCTCGTGTGGGTCGACATTCCGTTCCACCGCGCTTTTTTGAGCGACGTGGCCTACTACCCCACGCCGCAATTCGAGCAAAACGGCCTGCAACAACTGCGCGAAATCGTCGCGCAGCACCTCAACCACCCGTCGGTGACGATGTGGGGCATCTTCGCACAGCTGTGGATGCGCGGCGACAATCCCGTGCGGTATATCCGCCAGCTGCATGCCGAAGCGCATCGGCTCGACCCGTCGCGTCCGACGGTGGCGTGCAGCGACCAAGACGGCGAAATCAACTTCGTGACCGACCTCATCGTATGGCGGCAGGATGTGGGTTGGAGCAAAGGTACGCCCGACGACGTGACCGTTTGGCGCGACCAGTTGCGCAGCAAGTGGTCGCATCTGCACTCGGCTATCGCTTACGGCGGGCCGGGCATTCCGGGCCACCGCGCACAGCCCTACCGCACGGTTCCCGACCCCAACTGCATGCCCGAAGAGCGTCAGACCCGTTTCCACGAGGGCTACACGCGCAACCTGCAAGGCGATTCGCTACTGTGGGGCATGTGGATCAACAATTTGTTCGATTACGGCTCGACGCGCTACCCTTACGGCGTCGACGGCAAAGGGCTCGTGACTTTCGACCGGCGCACGCGCAAGGATGCCTATTATCTCTATCGCGCACTGTGGAACCGCCGGTCGCCGACGCTCCACCTCACAGGCAAACACACCACCGTCCGCGCGGGCGAACAGCAGGTGTTCCGCATCTACTCTTCGGCGGGCGTTCCGCTGCTGCGGGTCGGCGCCGACACGGTGGCATTGCACGAGTATGCCGAGCGTCAATATCAATCGGATACGGTCACTTTGCCGTTGGGACGGGTGGTCGTGCGGGCTTCGGCGGGCAAATTGCGCGACAGCGTCATTCTGCGCATCGGCAGTGCGCCAGCACCTCGCCCGAAGCAGGCCCCTCGGCGAACAGGAGGTCGATGAACGACAAATCGGGAGCGAAAGGCAACCGGTCGGAAAATACCTGCACATAAGGCTCGGCCCGAAAAGCCGGGTCTTTGCGTTGTTTAGGGCGCAGGTCGAGGTCTTCGGGCGCGGCTTCGACATAGCGGTCGCTCACGGGCGGCACCGGCAGTCCGGCCTCGCGGCAGAGCACTTCGAGCAGCGCGAAGTTGTAATCCACCAGAAATCGCCACTCCTGCCGGTAGAACGGAGCGAACAGGTCGGCATAGTGGTCGAAATAGGGCGAGCCTTTGTACGAAGCGACCAGCGCGCCCCAATGTTGATGCTGCCAGCGTTTGGAGTAGTCGATGCGCACGTCGCGCATCGGTACGCAGGGACGGTCGGCATGACGCACCTGCACGGTCAGCGTCATCGGGCCGGCCGAGGTCAATATCGCCGCCCGATTCCTTTCCGACCGCTTAATAAAATGTTCGGCGGTGTCCACGAGGCAATCGCCCGCCCGCAGCGCGGCGAACCACGACACGGACGGCAGATAGGCCAACGGCAAGATAGTCCGACGATTCATGCTATTGCTTTGCCCGTCGCGCTTAACGTTTGTTTTTCAAATAGGTATCGATGGCTTTCGCGGCCTTGCGGCCCGCGCCCATCGCCAGAATGACCGTCGCGGCACCCGTCACGGCATCGCCGCCCGCGAAAACACCCTCGCGGGTCGTCGCACCTTCGGCATCGGCCGAGATGCAACCGCGCCGGTCGGTCTCCAAACCGGCAGTCGTAGCCGCCAGCAGCGGATTGGGCGACGTGCCCAATGCCATGACCACCACATCGCACGCCATGTCGAACTCCGAACCGGCTTTCGCCACCGGCGACCGGCGTCCCGAAGCATCGGGTTCGCCCAGCTCCATTTCGACACACCGGATGCCGCGCACCCAGCCTTTGTCGTCGCCCAGCACCTCGACCGGATTGGTCAGCATGCGGAACTCGATGCCCTCCATGCGGGCATGGTGCACCTCTTCGGCACGGGCCGGAAGCTCTTTTTCGCTCCGGCGGTAGACGATAGCCGCTTCGGCACCGAGCCGTTTCGCCGTGCGCACGGCATCCATCGCCACGTTGCCGCCGCCGACCACCACGACCCGCCGGCCCACGTAAATCGGCGTGTCGTAAGTCGGGTCATAGGCGTGCATCAGGTTCGTGCGGGTCAGAAATTCGTTGGCCGAAACCACACCGTTGAAATTCTCGCCCGCGATGCCCATGAAGCGCGGCAAACCGGCCCCCGAACCGATGAAAACGGCATCGAAACCCTCCTCGTCCAACAGCGAATCGACCGTTACGGTGCGGCCCACGATAACGTCGGTCTCGAACTCCACGCCCAGCGCTTTCACCGCGTCGATTTCGCGCGCCACGATGCGCTCTTTCGGCAGCCGGAATTCGGGAATGCCGTACACCAGCACGCCGCCCACTTTGTGCAGCGCCTCGAACACCTTGACGCCATAGCCCATTTTCGCGAGGTCGCTCGCACACGCCAGTCCGGCGGGGCCGCTGCCCACGACCGCCACCCGACGTCCGTTGCGCGGCGCCGTGCGGACGCATTCCGCGCCGTGTTCCAGCTGCCAGTCGCCGACATAGCGTTCGAGCTTGCCGATAGCGACCGGTTCGCCCTTGATGCCGAGCACGCACGAGCCCTCGCACTGGGTCTCCTGCGGGCAGACACGCCCGCAGACCGACGGCAGCGAACTGTCTTCACCGATAATGGCGGCCGCACGGGCCGTGTCGCCGTCGTGCAGCGCGGCGATGAAGTCGGGAATGCGGATGTTCACGGGGCAGGCCGCGACACAACGCGGATTTTTGCAGTGCAGACACCGCGACGCTTCAGTCAGCGCCTCGTCGGCGTCGTACCCGTAGCACACCTCCTCGAAATTGGCGGCCCGCTGCACGGGGTCTTGTTCGCGTACGGGGACGCGTGGGATATTTCTATAATTCGCCATAATCGCTTCTCTACCTATTGGATAAACCTATTCGGCATACATGTCCCGCGGCGCGTTCGGCCTCGATTGCCGCCCGCCGCTGCTCCTCGCTGCGATACATCGCCTGACGGCGCATCGCCTCGTCGAAATCGACCTCGTGGGCATCGAATTCGGGCCCGTCGACGCACGTGAAGCGCGTCCGGCCGCCCACCGTCACGCGGCAGGCACCGCACATGCCCGTGCCGTCGACCATCAGCGCATTGAGCGATACGGTGGTTTTCAGGCCGTATTTCCGCGTGGTCGCCGCCACGAACTTCATCATAATCATCGGCCCGATAGCGACCACCTCGTCGTAGTGCTCGCCCTGCGCCACGAGCTGTTCGAGCAGCTGCGTGACCAGTCCGTGAAAGCCTGCCGAGCCGTCGTCCGTCGCGATATGGAGCGTGTCGGCTACGGCACGCATTTCGTCGGTGTAAATCAGCATGTCGCGCGTCTTGGCCCCGATGATGACATCGGCCCGAACGCCGTGCTCGTGCAGCCACTTGACCTGCGGATAGACGGGAGCAGTGCCCACACCGCCCGCAATAAAGAGATAACGCCGACCCTCGGCCGCATCGGGATGCAGCACGAACTCCGACGGATGCCCCAGCGGCCCGGCGAAGTCGGTCAATGCTTCGCCGACCTCCAACGTGCAGATTTTGCGGGTCGACACGCCGATAGTCTGAATGACGATGGTCACGCTGCCGCGTTCGGCGTCGTAATCGGCCACGGTCAGCGGGATGCGTTCGCCCGTCTCTCCGGCCCGCACGATGACGAACTGGCCGGGCCGCGCCGAACGGGCCACGCGCGGCGCCTCGACCGTCATCGACCAGATGTTCTCGGCGAGCAATCGTTTTTCAAGAATGGGATAGTTCATTTTTTTTCTAATTTTTTCGTCAAAATCGCTTCGGCGTCCTTGACGCTGCGGCACATCCAGCGGTAGAGCAGTTCCGCGCGGGCCGCTTCGTCGAGCCGCCACGCCGGCACCGTATCGCGCATCCGCGCTGCCAGCTGGTAAATCAGAATTGCCGCCGAAGCCGACACGTTCAAACTCTCGACCATGCCGCACATGGGGATACGCAGGAACTCGTCTGCTTGGGCGACCGCCTCGTCCGAAATTCCGGCGTGCTCCGTGCCGAAGACCAGCGCGAAAGGGCCACGCGCGACGTCGAACGTCTCGGGCGTCGCATCTTCGCGGTGGGGCGTCGTCGCCACGATGCGGTAGCCCGCCGCTTTGAGCGAACGAATCGCCTCCGTCGTCGAAGCGTGCCGCACCAAATCGACCCACTGCTCCGTACCGCGTGCAATGGTCGGATTGGGCTCGAACGGGCAGACCGTTTCGACCGTGTGCAGCCGCTGCACGCCGAACGCTTCGCAATGGCGCATCAGCGCGGCGGCATTCTGGTCGTGGAAGATGTTTTCGGCCAGCACGGTCATGTAGTGCGTCCGCGAATCAGCCGCCCGGCACAACGTCGCATAGCGTTCGGGCAGCATGAACTCCGCCAGCAGGTCGATGCCCGCACGATAGCGCGCCGTAGGGTCGTTATTTGCGGTATTTTTCATCTTCGTCCAGCATTTTCAGGTAGCTTTCGTAACGGGCCGCCGCGATTTCGCCGTTCCGCACCGCCTCGACGACGGCGCAGCCCGGTTCGTGGGTATGGGTGCAGTTGTAAAACCTGCACGCAGGAGCCGTGCGCATCATCTCCGGAAAATAGCGGCTCAATTCGGCATCGTCGATGTCGATGAGGCCGAACCCCTTGATGCCGGGCGTGTCGATGACCGCCCCGCCGCCCGCCAGCGGATACATGGTCGAAAAAGTGGTCGTATGGCGGCCTTTGCCGTGACTTTCGGAAATTTCGCCCGTGCGGATGTCTAATTGCGGGTCGATGGCCTGCACCAGCGTCGATTTGCCCACGCCCGAATTGCCCGACAACAAGGTCGTCCCGTCGGCCAGTAGTCGGCGCACGCGGTCGAGACCGAGCCCCGTCGGGGTCGCCAGCTCGACCACTTCGTAACCGGCCCCTTCGTAGGTGGCACGGAACTCGGTAACCGCCTCATCGTCCTGCAAATCGCGTTTCGCCAGCACGATGACCACCGGCACCTTGTAGGCCTCGCACGTCACTAAAAAACGGTCGACGAACTCCGTAGGCGTCGCCGGAGCCTGCAACGTGACCAGCAGCAGCGCACGGTCGACGTTGGCGGCGATGATGTGCGACTCTTTGGAGAGGTTCGACGCCCGCCGGATGACATAGTTCGTGCGCGGGGCGATTTCGGTAATGGCCCAGTCGCCCGCATCGTCGGCCTCGCACGCCACGCGGTCGCCCACGACGACCGGATTGGTCGACCGCACGCCGCGCAGCCGCAGCCGTCCGCGAATGCGGCACCGCACGGTCGCGCCGTCGCCGCACCGCACCTCGTACCAGCTGCCGGTCGCCCGCACGACCGTTCCCGTGAGCGTTCGTGCCACCGTCAGCGGATTTTGAGCGTCACGAGCGTAATCGACGCCAAGAGCAGCGAGATAATCCAGAATCGGGTCACGATTTTGGTCTCGAACATGCCTTTTTTCTGATAATGGTGGTGCATGGGCGACATCAGCAGGATGCGGCGGCCTTCGCCGTACTTGCGTTTGGTGTACTTGAACCAGCCCACCTGCAACATCACCGACAGGCTCTCGACGAAGAAGATGCCGCACAGCAGCGGCAGCAGCAGTTCCTTGCGGATGCAGAGCGAGAACACGGCGATGATGCCGCCGATGGACAACGACCCCGTGTCGCCCATGAAAATCTGGGCCGGGAACGAATTATACCACAGGAAACCGACCAGCGCACCAATCAGCGCCGAAGCGAAGACGACCAGTTCGCCCGCATCGGGTATGTACATGATATTGAGGTAGTCGGCATAGACGATGTGGCCCGAAAGATAGGCCAGCAGACCCAGCACAGCGACAATCGGCACCGAAACGCCCGTCACCAGTCCGTCGAGGCCGTCGGTGAGGTTGGCGCCGTTCGACACGGCCGTCACGACCAGAATCGCCACCAGCACGTAGAGCACCCACGTGGCGACGTCGTGGCCGCCCATGAGCCAGCCGTAGTCGAACTCGTTGTTCTTGATGAACGGAATGGTGGTCTGCGTCGTCTTGATGCTCTCGGAGTTGAGCACGACCCGCTGCTGGACGGTTTCGACGGGCGTACCGTCCACGTCGACGTAGAGCGTCTGCACGGGCTGTGTGGTCTTTTCGCGCACCACGATATCGGGCGACAGCCACATGGTCGTGCCGACGATGATGCCCAAACCGACCTGTCCGACGATTTTGAACCGTCCGTTGAGTCCCTCCTTGCGGTGGCGGAACACCTTGATGTAGTCGTCCAGCCCGCCGATGAATCCGAGCCATACGGTCGACACCAGCAGCAGCTGCACATAGATATTGTCCAGCTTGCCGAGCAGCAGCATCGGCGCCAGAATCGCCATTAGGATGATGAGCCCGCCCATCGTCGGCGTGCCGCGCTTCTGCAACTGGCCGTCGAGGCCGAGGTCGCGGATTTCCTCGCCGATTTGCTTGCGGCGCAGGAAGTCGATGACCGCCCGCCCGAAGACGATGACAATCAGCAACGACAGAATGACGGCCATCGCCGACCGGAACGACAAATACTGGAACATACCCGAACCCGGGATGTTGTAAGTTCGGTCCAAATACCGGAATAAGTGATAAAACATGTTTATTAACGCAATGGTTTGTTATTGGGGTTTCGTTAGGCTTTCTGTGCCATCCCTGTTGTTTGTTATTGGGGTTTCAGTAGGCCTTCTGTGCCATCCCTGTTGTTTGTTATCGGGGTTTCGGTAGGCTTTCTGTGCCGTCCCTGTATTAAGAATTGTGCATGGTTTCAAAGGCGGCCCGCACCTCCTCGCGGTCGTCGAAATGGTGTTTCTCCGTGCCGACGATTTGGTAGGTTTCGTGGCCCTTGCCCGCCACCAGCACGATGTCGCCCGCCTGCGCCAGCATCGACGCCGTGCGAATCGCCTCGCGCCGGTCGACGATGCGCAGGTAACGCACCCCCGTCTCGACGCCTGCCGCCATTTCGTCCAAAATGGCTTCGGGCTGCTCGCGGCGCGGATTGTCCGACGTGAAAATCGCCGTATCGGCATACTTCACAGCGATTTGCGCCATTTCGGGACGCTTCGTGCGGTCGCGGTCGCCGCCGCAGCCGCACACCACGATGAGCCGTTGCTGCGGCGTGCGGATTTCGTCGATCGTGCGCAGCACGTTTTCCAGCGCATCGGGCGTATGGGCATAATCGACCACCGCCGTCGTGCCGTCGGCAGCCCGCACCAGCTCGAACCGGCCGCTCACGGGCTTCAAAACGCTCAACACCTGCAAAACCTCTTCTCGGGAAAAGCCCAATTCGACCGCCACCGCATAGACCGCCAGCAGGTTGTAGGCGTTGAACCGTCCCAGCAGCCCGACCCACACGTCGCGGCCGTCGATGCGCAGCTGCATGCCGTCGAGGTGCATTTCGACGATTTTGCACCGGTAATCGGCCACCGTCCGCAGCGAATAGCGTTTCACTGTCGCGGCGGTGTTCTGCACCATTACTTCGCCGTTGCGGTCGTCGGCATTGACCAGCGCGAAAGCACCGGCCGGCAGCGCGTCGAAAAAGCCCTTTTTGGCCTTGATATACTCCGCAAAAGTCTTGTGATAGTCGAGGTGGTCATGCGTAATGTTGGAAAACAGGCCGCCCGCGAAGTGCAGACCCCGCGTGCGCTGCTGCACGATTGCGTGCGACGAACACTCCATGAAGCAGTATTCGCACCCCGCATCGACCATTTCGCGCATCATGGCATTGAGCCGCACGGGGTCGGGGGTCGTGTGGGTCGATTCGACCGTGCGGTCGTCGATTCGGTAGACGACGGTCGAAATCAACCCCGCCTTGTAGCCCAATGCCCGCACCAAATCATAGAGCAGCGTCGCCGTCGTCGTCTTGCCGTTCGTGCCCGTGACGCCCACCAAGCGCAATTCGCGGCTCGGGTGGCCGTAGAACGCGGCAGCCATATCGGCCAGCGCCGCCTGCGCGTCATCCACCACGACATAGGCGACGTGTTCGGCCTGTTCGGCGGGCAGTTCCTCGCACACGACGGCCGCAGCTCCCGCGCCGACCGCCGCGCCGATAAACGCGTGGCCGTCGCACTGCGTACCCCGCACGGCGAAGAAACAATCGCCCGCCCGGACGCTGCGCGAATCGTAAGTCAGCCCCGCGATGTCGACCGACGCCGAGCCGACCACCTCGCGCACAGCGATGTTATTCAATAGCGTTGCTAATTTCATCGTCATCACGCTTCGTTTTTACAGCACAGGTTGCGGTCGCCGTAACCGTTGTCGATTTTCGCCACATAGGGGAAGACCTTTGCCTCGCGAATCCACGCCAGCGGGAACGCGGCCACGTCGCGCGTGTAGGGGTGCGACCACTCGCCGCACAGCTCCTGCGCCGTGTGGGGCGCGTTGGCCACCACATTGTCCGGCTGCCCGACGGCCGCTTCGCATTCGCGTTTGATAGCCGTCAGCGCCTCGATGAAACGGTCCATTTCGGCTTTGGGCTCCGATTCGGTCGGCTCGACCATGAGCGTCTCGTGCACGGGGAACGAGAGGGTCGGCGCGTGGAATCCGTAATCCATCAACCGGTGGGCGATGTCGCCGCAGTCGATGTTATAATCTTTCTTGAAGTTGGTGAGGTCGAGAATCATCTCGTGGGCCACGCGGCCCGTCTCGCCCGTATAGTAGGTGCGGAACTCGTTGCGCAGGGCCGAAGCCATGTAGTTGGCATTGACAATCGCCATTTCGGTCACGCGGCGCAGCCCCTCCTCGCCCAGCAGCTTGATGTAGCCGTAAGTGATAGGCAGCAGCATCGCCGAACCCCACGGAGCAGACGCGACGGCCGTAATGCCCTCGTCGCCGCCCGTCGAAGCCAGCGGGTGCGAGGGCAGGAACTGCCGCAGGTGCTCGGCCACGCAAATGGGGCCCACGCCCGGGCCGCCGCCGCCGTGCGGCATGGCGAAAGTCTTGTGCAGATTGAGGTGGCAGACGTCCGCCCCGATGTAACCCGGGTTGGTCAGTCCGACCTGTGCGTTCATGTTGGCGCCGTCCATGTAGACCTGTCCGCCCGCATCGTGCACGATGTCGACGATTTCGCGGATGCGGCTCTCGAACACGCCGTGCGTCGAGGGGTAGGTAATCATCACGCCGCACAACTCCGAGGCGTACTCCTTGGCTTTCGCTTCGAGGTCGGCCACGTCGATGTTGCCCTGTTCGTCGCAGGCGACGGTCACGATTTTCATGCCCGCCATGGCGGCCGATGCGGGGTTGGTGCCATGCGCCGAAGCCGGAATCAACACCACGTTGCGATAGCCCTGCCCGCGGCTCTGGTGATAGGCGCGGATAACCATCAAGCCCGAATACTCGCCCGCCGCACCCGAATTGGGCTGCAACGAACAACCGGCCATGCCGGTAATCGTGGCGAGGTCGTGTTCCAGTTCGGCAATCAACTCCGCATAGCCGGCCGTCTGGTCGGCCGGCGCAAAGGGGTGCATGTTCTGGAACCCTGCCAGCGACAACGGCTGCATCAGGACGGCGGCGTTGAGTTTCATGGTGCACGAACCGAGCGAAATCATCGAATTGGCCAGCGAGATGTCGCGCAATTCGAGTTTCTTGATGTAGCGCATCAGGGCGCTCTCCGACCGGTAGCTGTTGAAAACCGGCTCCGTAAGGTAGGCCGACCGGCGGCGCAATGCATCGGGGATGACCTCTTTCGGCTGTTTGACCGTCTTGGGTTTGCGTCCTTTGGCGGCGGCGAAGATGCCGATGACCGTTTCCACCTCGTCGGGCGTGGTCACCTCGTCGAACGACAACCGAACCCGCTCTTCGGACGGGTAGAAGAAGTTGATGCCCTCTTCGAGCGCCAACGACTGCACGACCGATGCTTCGGCCGCCACTTCGAGCGTATCGAAGAACGCCGAAGCCGTCAGTTTGTACTCCATGGCTTCGAGCGCCGCCGCGACTTTTTCGGCCGCCTCGTGCGCCGTGTTCGCCGCCCGCAACAGACCTTCGGGGCCGTTGTAAACGCAATAGAAACCCACCATCGAGGCCATCAAGGCCGAAGCGGTACAGATGTTCGATGTCGCTTTTTCGCGCTTGATATGCTGCTCGCGCATCTGCAACGACATGCGCAGCGCACGGTTGCCCAGCCGGTCGACCGACACGCCGATGATGCGGCCCGGCAGGTTGCGTTTGAACGCCTCGCGGGCGGTCATGTAACCGGCGCTCGGCCCGCCGAAGCCCATCGGCGTACCGAGCCGCTGGGTCGACCCGACGGCGATGTCGGCACCCCATTCGCCCGGGGCCTTTATTAAAGCAAGTGCCAATAAATCGGCGACAGCCGTTACCATGACCCCTTTGGCGTGGGCCGCTTCGGCAAAGGCGGCATAGTCGCGCACGGCCCCGTCGGCAGCGGGATACTGCACGATAGCGCCGAACTCCTTGCCCGTGAACTCATACTGGTCGTACTCGTCGATGATAAGCTCGATGCCGTAAGGTTCGCTGCGGGTGAGTAGCACGTCGAGCGTTTGGGGGAAGATATTGCGGTCGACGAAGAGCTGGTTGCGGCCCTCCTTGACCGCCTCGCGCGACCGGCAGTTGAACATCATCAACATCGCCTCGGCGGCGGCCGTACCCTCGTCCAGCAACGAGCAGTTGCCGATTTCCATGCCGGTCAACGAGATGACGGCGGTCTGGAAATCGAGCAGCGCCTCCAAGCGTCCCTGCGAAATCTCGGCCTGATAGGGCGTATAGGAGGTATACCACGCCGGATTTTCGAGCACGTTGCGCGCGACGACGGCGGGCACGGCACAAGGATAATACCCCATGCCGATGAACGACCGCAGCGTGCGGTTCTTGTCGGCCAGCGCGCGGATATGGGCGGCGAACTCGTGTTCGCTCATGCCCTCCGCAGGCAAGGCCAACGGTTTTCGCAACCGAATGGATTGCGGAATGACCTGCGCGATGAGCTCGTCGACCGAGCCGACGCCGATCGTGGCGAGCATCTGCCGAAGCTCGTCGGAATTGCAGACACCGATGTGTCGCTCTACGAATCTATCAAACATATTTATTAATGCGTTTCAATGTTTCTGTGCTTATCAATGTCGCGGTCGCCCCGACCGTTTTATTTAGCGTAGGGGAACCTTGTTTCTCCCCAACGTCCATCGTACGCTCGCCGCCGATTTATGCTCGGGTTTGCCGCGCGGCTGGGGGCGAGCACGCCCCCAAAGAGCGCAACATACGCAGGCTGGCGCATATCAATAAAAGGCCGAGCCGCCGATGAACTCGCGCAAAATCGAGGTCGGCGGAACGGTGTCGGGCGCAATCGTGCTGAAATTGTCGAGGAATTTCAGCAGACGCCGCGCTTCGTCGTATTCGGGCACGGTGTTCGGCACTTCGTGCAGCAGTTTCTCGGCATAGGGCCGCAACACCGCAATCTCGTAAAACAGCGACGAGTTGAGCATCACGTCGGCATTTTCCTGATAAGGGAATATATGTTTCTCTTCGCCGCGTCGCACCGACGGCCAGCGTTCCAGCGTGCGCAGGGCATCGGTACCGCGCTGCGTGTTGTCGCGCGTGATGCGCCGCAGCAGGCGGTTGTCCGTCGTCGAAATGCGCGACAGGTTGTCCATCGCCACCGACGTGAAGCACGACACGTAAATTTTGAATTTCCGGTCGTCGGGGATGCTCGGCGTCAGACGCGGATTGAGCCCGTGAATCCCCTCGACGATGAGCACCGACCGTTCGTCCAGCTGCAGCGGGGTGTTGTGCCACGTCCGGCGCCCCGTGATGAAGTCGTAACGCGGTATGTCGACGCGCTCGCCCCGCATCAGGCGTTGCAGGTGGTCGTTGAACAGCGCGAGGTCGATGGCTTCCAGCGCTTCGTAATCGTATTCGCCGTTTTCGTCTTTGGGCGTTTTTTCGCGGTCGACGAAATAGTCGTCCAGCGAAATCAACACCGGCCGCAACCCCAGCACGCCCAACTGAATGGCCAGCCGTTTGGCCGACGTGGTTTTACCGCTCGACGACGGGCCCGAAATCAACACCGTGCGCACGCCCCGTTCACGGTTGGCCTCCTCGATGCGGTCGGCGACTTCGGCGAACTTGCGTTCGTGGAATGCTTCGGCAACCAGTATCAATCCGCCCGCGTTTCCGGCCAGCACTTCGGCATTGAGGCGTCCGACAGTGGGCACGCCCATCAGGCCGACCCACGACTGGTATTCGCGGAAAATGGCGAACATCCGCTCCTGCTCGACCTGCGTATGCAACTCGTCGGGTGCGGTGCGCTGCGGCAGCGAAAGGTAAAAACCGTTGTAATAAGGCTCGACGGCGAAGCGGTCGATGTATCCGGTCGACGGCGCCAGCGAACCGTAGAAATAGCCCGCCGCATCGTCGAGCGTATACAGACAACTGTACAAACGCGGACGGGTGTCTAATAGTTCGATGCGGTCGTCGGCATGTTGGGCGGCGTAAATTTCGCGCACCTGCGACGTCAGCAATTTGTGCCGCACGACGGGCAGGTCGGCGGCGACCAGTTCGCGCATGCGCCGCTCGATTTTTTCCGTCATGTCGGAGGTCACTTCCGAACAGCCGTCCAACTCGCAATAGAACCCGCCGTGCCCGATCGAATGGCGGATATGCAGCTTGGTATCGGGAAAGAGGTCGTGCACCGCCTTTTGGAGCAGGAACCACGCCGTCCGCTGGTAGACGCGAATGCCCTCGAACGACGTCATGTCGATGAACCGCACGGTGACAGGCGTATAAATCCGATAGTTCAGCTCCTTGATGCGGTTGTCGACCATCGCGGCCAAAAAGGGCCGACCGCCCGACCGGATGTCGCGGGCGAGTTCGAGCAGCGGCGTGCCCATCGGCACGTCGAGCGTTTGTCCCAGATTGTCGCACACGACGGAAACGGAATCGACCATAACGCGAACTTTTCCAATTATACGCTTAAATAACGGGTAAAGATAAAAATTTTTTCTATCTTTGACAACCCCCCCGTTTAAGAAACGGGTTTTAGGGGCTATGGGCGGTCGTGGGGCTTCCGATAGTCGGGAAGCGCTCTGACCGTCTCGTTAAGAACGGGGCGTGCTCCGCAGTCTGCGACCCGCAAGCGACGGTAATTTGCAAAGCCGACCGATAAAACGTATGAACGAATAAAAATATGAAATTTTCGCACTTTTCGGTTGCGGTCTGCCTGCTGGCGGCCACAGCCTGCACGCCGGAACGCACCGTCGTGCTGCTCTCGACCAACGACATCCACGCCCAAATCGACCGCTTCCCGCAGCTGGCCGCTGCCGTCGAAGCGTGCCGCGACACCGTCGAGAACGTCGTGCTCGTCGACGCAGGCGACCGCTGGACGGGCGACCCGTTCGTCGACCGCACGACACCCGCCGGTATGCCTATCATCCGGCTGATGAACCGGTTGGGATACGACGTGGCGACCTTCGGCAACCACGAATTCGATCACGGACAAGCTCATTTGGGGCGCATCCTCGACAGCGTGGACTTCGCCGTCGTCTGCTCGAACCTCCGCAGCGACACCTGCACCTTCCCGCAGGTGGCGCCCTATACGATTCTCGAACGCGGCGGCATCCGCATCGGATTCGTCGGCGCGGTCACCAACTACGAAGGGCCCGGACATCCGGCCGGACACGCTTCGAGCTTCGTGGGGCTGACCTTTCCCGACCCACAGCAAACGTCGCTGCAATGCGCCCGCGAGCTGCGCCCGCAGGTCGATTTGCTGGTGCTGGTCTCGCACATGGGCGACAAACGCGATGAAGAGATGTTGCTGACAGCGGCGGAAAACGGCAACGACCGGCCGTTGTACGACCTCGTAATCGGCGGCCACACGCACCAAATCCGTAATTCGGTCGTCGGAGGAACGCTCCTCACGCAAACGGGCAGCCGACTGAACAACATCGGCGCGACGGTCGTCCGCATGCGCGGCCGCAAAATCGTCGACATCTCGTTCCGGTTGGTCGAACTCGCCTCTTACGACGCCGCGCAGCCCTATGCCGACATGGTAGTAGCCTATAAGAATCAGCCCCAGCTCAACCGTCCGGCAGGCCGCTTCGCCAAAGGTGCCGACAAACTCGGACTGGCCCAGTGGATTGCCCGTAGCATCGCGGTAGCGACCAAATCCGAAATCGGACTCTATCATCGCGGCGGCGTCCGGCTCGATACGATTCCGGCGGGAGAGGTGAGCCGGGCGGCTATCTACGCGCTGGAACCGTTCAACACACCCGTGACCGTCACGCGCATGACACCCGAAGAGTTGCGGGCCGTCATTCTGTCGAAATACAACGACACATGCAATTTGAGCGAGGCGCACCGCATCGACATCGTCGCCACGACGCCCTACACCATCGTGACCGATGCCCAAGACCATGCGCTCGACGTGGTGTTCCCCGATTTGCAGGCGGAACGCCGTTACAGCGTCGCCCTCAACGACTACATCTACCGCAACTACGCCGAAATCGACCGCACGCGCGGCCGGATTCTCCACTCGATGCTGGTCAACGAAGTCCTGCTCGACGAACTCGGTTCGGGCCGTCCCGTCCGACCCGACAACGCCCCCCGTCAACAAGTGCAGGTGCGCCAATAATTATAGCATGAAACGATTTTCGATATTTTTCCTTTGCTGCTGCGCAACCGCAGCGGCACTTTCCGTCGCTCCGGCGCAGGCCGCCGAACGTTTCCCCGACGGCACGCCCATCGACGCATGGTTCCGCAACGCCCGTCCGATTGATGTCGCGTCGCTGGGTCGGCAGTTCGTCGTCACCGATTACGGCGTCGTGCGCGACAGCACCCGCGTCCAGACCGAAGCCCTCCAAGCCGTCATCGACCGAGCAGCCGAACAAGGCGGCGTGGTCGTCATTCCCGAAGGGGTCTTTCTGTCGGGCTCACTCTTTTTCAAACCGGGCACGCACCTCCACATCCGGCAGGGCGGCACGTTGAAAGGAAGCGACGATATTTCGGATTTCGCGATCGTCGACACCCGCATCGAGGGGCAGTCGCTGCCCTACTTCGCCGCACTGGTCAACGCCGACCATGCCGACGGCTTCACGCTGACGGGCGCGGGCACCATCGACGGCAACGGCGAACGCTACTGGCGGTCGTTCTGGCTGCGGCGCCGAGTCAATCCCAAATGCACCAACATGGACGAAATGCGCCCGCGTCTGGTCTACATCTCCAACTCGAAAAACGTCCAGCTCGAAGGGGTGCGGCTGTGCAATTCGCCTTTCTGGACGACGCACCTCTACCGTTGCGAGCGGACGCGGCTGCTCAACCTCTCGATTTTCGCTCCGGCGGCCCCCGTCAAGGCACCGAGTTCCGATGCGCTCGATGTCGACGTCTGCCGCGACCTGCACGTCAGCCACTGCTACATGTCGGTCAACGACGACGCCATTGCACTCAAAGGCGGCAAGGGCCCCTATGCCGACCAAGAACCCACGAACGGCGGCAACTACAACATCCTCATCGAGGATTGCGAGTTCGGATTCTGCCACAGCGCACTGACCTGCGGCAGCGAGTCGATTCACGACCGCAACATCGTGCTGCGCCGCTGCAAAGTGGGCGATGCGTCGCGGCTGCTGTGGCTCAAAATGCGCCCCGACACGCCCCAACTGTACGAATACATTACGGTGGAAGAAATCGAAGGAAATGCGCGTGCATTCCTCTACGTGCGCCCTTGGACGCAGTTTTTCGACCTCAAAGGCCGCAAGGACACGCCGATGTCCTACTCGTCGCACATCACGATGCGCAACATCCGGCTCGACTGCGACCGCTTTTTCGACGTTCGGCAGGCCGAAGACCAATATCATCTGTCGGATTTCACATTCGAGCAGCTGCGCATCCGCGCCAAAGACACCACCTGCAACCGCCGAGTTGTCGAACGGTTCGACTGGCACGACGTATCGGTAGAAGTTGCCGATTGACCATTCGCGCGATAGACGGTTTTCTTACAACCACCGCACTTTTTGTTCCGTCAAAAAGTGCCAAAAACCTCTCCGACGATGTCTCCGCCTACTCGTGCGGCCTAACGCTGGCTGCGGGCGCCTGACGCGGGTTTGCAAGCAAACCGGCCCCTCCGCCGGACGCTTTTAGTCCGCACTCCGTTTAACGGCTCCGACATCCGGTCGGATTTATAGGTGTGCGGCTTTGCCGCACCATAGCT
>CAMWYI010000021.1 GCA_947178455.1 uncultured Alistipes sp.
TGTTCAACGGCATTCCGCTCGACAAGATGTCGGTGTCGATGACGATGAACGGCGCGGTGCTGCCGGTGCTGGCATTCTACATCGTCACGGGACTCGAACAGGGCTGCACGCTCGACCAACTGGCCGGAACGATTCAGAACGATATTCTGAAAGAGTTTATGGTGCGCAACACCTATATCTATCCGCCCGAATTTTCGATGCGCATCATCGCCGACATCTTCGAGTACACGTCGAAGAACATGCCCAAGTTCAACTCGATTTCCATTTCGGGCTACCACATGCAGGAAGCGGGTGCGACGGCCGACATCGAGCTGGCCTACACGCTGGCCGACGGTCTGGAATACCTGCGTGCCGGTATCAATGCAGGCATGTCCATCGACGCATTCGCACCGCGCTTGTCGTTCTTCTGGGCTATCGGCATGAACCACTTTATGGAGATTGCCAAGATGCGTGCGGCCCGTATGCTGTGGGCCAAAATCGTCAAACAATTCGACCCAAAGAACCCCAAATCGCTGGCACTGCGTACCCACTCGCAGACGTCGGGCTGGTCGCTCACGGAGCAAGACCCGTTCAACAACGTAGCCCGCACGGCTATCGAAGCAATGGGCGCGGCGCTCGGCCACACGCAATCGCTGCACACCAATGCGCTGGACGAAGCAATCGCGCTGCCGACGGACTTCTCGGCGCGTATCGCTCGCAACACGCAGATTTACATCCAAGAGGAGACATCCGTATGCCGCGAGGTCGATCCGTGGGCAGGTTCCTACTACGTGGAAACGCTGACCAACGAAATCGCGCACAAAGCATGGGAGCACATCCAAGAGGTCGAGAAGCTGGGAGGTATGGCGAAAGCTATCGAAACCGGTATTCCGAAGATGCGTATCGAAGAGTCGGCCGCACGCACGCAAGCGCGTATCGACTCGGGCGAGCAGAAGATTATCGGCGTGAACGAATACCGTTTGGAGAAAGAAGCTCCTATCGACATCTTGGCGGTGGACAACACGGCAGTACGCGAAAGCCAAATCAAACGCTTGAAAGAGCTGCGTGCCAACCGTGACGAAGCGGCCGTAAAACAGGCGCTGGCAGCCATTACCGAATGCGTGAAGACCAAGCAGGGCAACCTGCTGGCGCTGGCGGTCGAAGCGGCCAAAGTCCGTGCGACGCTGGGCGAGATTTCGGATGCCTGCGAAGTGGTCGTAGGCCGTTACAAAGCAGTGATTCGTTCGATTTCGGGCGTTTACAGTTCAAGTATGAAACAGGATTCGGATTTCGAGAAGGCGAAGGCCATGTGCGCCGAATTCGCCAAGAAAGAGGGTCGTCAACCCCGTATCATGATTGCGAAACTGGGACAGGACGGCCACGATCGCGGCGCGAAAGTCGTAGCGACGGGCTATGCGGATGTCGGTTTCGACGTCGACATGGGCCCGCTGTTCCAGACGCCGGCCGAAGCAGCCAAGCAGGCGGTCGAAAACGACGTGCACATCGTAGGCGTATCGTCGCTGGCGGCAGGACACCTGACGCTGGTTCCGCAAATCATCGCCGAGCTGAAAAAGCTGGGCCGCGAAGACATCATCGTCATCGTGGGCGGTGTGATTCCGCACCAAGACTACGACGAACTCTATCGCGACGGAGCCGCAGCCATTTTCGGCCCGGGTACGCCGATTGCGAAGTCGGCCATCAAGATGCTCGAAATCCTGATGTCCGAATAACCCCTCTGCTCCGGTTGCGACCGGACACGAAGCGAGCGGGCCGCGCATAATGCGTGGCCCGCTTCTTATTTTAGATTCCGAAGATATTGCGGCCTATCCACCACAAGACGACCGCCCAGAAATAAGCCCGAACGACGCGAGGATGCTGCACGTATTCGCGGCAACGCTCGGCGAGTTGCCGGTGGTCGAAAGTCGTCCACCCCACCGCAAGCAAATAAGGCATGGAAACGAGCATGAACGGATTGAATCGAAAGGCCGCGACGAAACGACCGTGCAAAAGATGATAAAATGCACGCTGTGCACCGCATGCCGGACAATTCCAACCGGTCAACCGGCGGAACAAGCACTGCGGCATCCAAACGGTATGTTCGGGGTCGAAACGATAATAGAACCACCCGACCGCGACCAAACCGAGAAGCAGCGCCGAAATCAGCAACAACCGATTAAGCCGCACTACCGATAGCCGCCGCTGCTACAATAAAAATCGCAATATACAGCAGTATCACGACGAGCGGCACCACAACCGAAACGATTGCCCAAGTTTGCGCCGTTTTTGCGGCGGCTTCCGCTTCGTCGTAATGTCCGAGCGCCCACTCGGAATCCACCTTCGCGGCATACACGATAGAGACGATGCCGAAAGGAAGGCAACAAAAAACAGTGGCCAAAATCGCCCAAACGAGGCAGTTGTCGGGCTTTTTGCGGTTCGTAATCTCTTCCATAAGTCAAATCGCTCGAAAAGTCGGATAAAAGTAACGAAAATCTCATTCCCGACCAAATGTTTTTCATCGGATGAAAAATGAACCCGACCCGCGAAGCATGCGGGTCGGGTTCGGGCAATCCAAAAACGTTTTTATTAAAAGGCCTGTGAAAATTTCACGAATCAATATAATGCCTTATTCCGCTGAAGCGTCGCGACCGCCGCCGAGCGCGCGATAGAGCGTGATGACGCCCTGAATCTCGCTGAAACGGTCGGAAATCTGCGACAACTGCGCCGCCAACAACGACTGCTGGGCCGTCAACACTTCGAGGTAAGTCGTCGGGGTATACTGCATGAGCAATTCGCTGCTTTTCACGGCACGCTCCAACGCTTCGACCTGCGACTTGCGCAACCGGCTCTTGGCACGGGCTGTCTGGCACTGCATCAAGGCGTTGTTGACTTCGGCACCGGCGTCGAGCAACGTCTGCTGGAAGTTCAGTTTCGCAGTTTCCTGCTCGGCTTTGGCAATCTTCACCTGCGCGCGACCGGCGCGGGCATTGAGAAGCGGCAGGACGAGCGTACCGGCTGCCGAAAGCAACAGTTTGCCGGGGTTGACAATCATCGAACCGGCGCTGTTGGTCCAACCGGCGGCACCGCTCAACGTGATTTTCGGGTAGAGTGCCGAACGAGCCGAAGCAGTAGCGTAGTAAGCCACGGCGAGCGAAAGCTCGGCAGCCCGCACGTCGGGACGGTTGGCCAAAAGCTGCACAGGAACGCCCACGAGCAACTTTTCGGGCAACTGCTGGGCGTCGAGCCGACCGCGCACGATAGCGTGCGGCGTTTCACCCAAAAGCGAGGAGAGCGTATTCTCGACCTCACGGATAGAATACTCCAAGTCGTGCAACGAAGCCTGAATCGCCAGACTGTTGGCCTCGTACTGAGCGACACCGGCCTCGTTCGTCATACCGGCTTCTTTCATGTTGCGCATGGTGCGGACGCTCTCGTGCCACTTGTCAGCCGTTTGCAGGCTCACCTCGTACTGGCTGTCGAGCATCAACAACGTATAGTAGAGATTGGCGATGCCTGCGACCAACTGGGTCTGCACGGCCTGCTCGTAAGCCTGACTTTGGACATAGAGCGCCTTTGCACGACGTTTGGCGTTGGTCAACCCGTTGAAAATGTCGATTTCCCAGCTGGCAGTCAGCGGAAGGTTGTAGGTCTTCGTGAACTTGCTGTTGTCGAAACTGCTGAGCGCCCCCTGCGGAGCGAAATTGAACATCGGCAAGTAGGACAGGCGCGCCGACGAAAGCGCCGCTTTGGCCTGCTCCACGCGCAAGTGAGCCGCCTGCATATCGGTGTTGTTCGCCAAACCGGTGCGAATCAGGGTCTGCAACTGCGGGTCGGTGAAGACCTCCGTCCAACGCAAATCGCCGAGCGACGTGGTGTCGGAACTCTCCGCGCTGCCGTAAAGCCCGTCGGTGCGGATATCGTCGGGACGGCTGTACGGTTTATAGATGCCGCAAGCGGTAAAGACGACCGCCGCGCACAGAATCATTATCTTTTTCATCATTTTATTCCTCCTTTTCGTTTTGGCACTCCTCGACTTCGGCACGCACCGACCACTGCGGGTCGGGATCCAACTCCAACGGTTTGATCTTCTCCTGAATGGTCTGGAACGCAATGAAGAGCGCAGGCACGAGGAACAACAGTGCCAACGTACCGATAATCATACCGCCGACGACACCCGAACCGAGCGTCGAGTTACCGTTGGCCCCGACGCCGTGCGCGAGCACCAACGGAATCATACCGAACACCATCGTAAGCACGGTCATCAAGATAGGACGCAGACGGACTTTGGCGGCCGAAACGGCAGCCTGCGTGAGCGTCATGCCCGCCCGACGACGGTCACCCGCGTACTCGGTCAACAGAATGGCCGTCTTGGACAACAGACCGATCAACATGATAAGACCCGTTTGGAGGTAGATGTTGTTCTCCAAGCCCATGATTTTGGCGAGGACGAACGAACCCATGAGACCGCACGGCACGGAAAGAATGACGGCGAACGGAATGATGAAACTCTCGTAAAGCGCGCTCAAAATGAGGTAAATCAAGAGGATGCAGATACCAAAGATGATAGCGGTGTTGCTGCCCGTGCGGGCCTCCTCGCGGGAGAGGCCGTCGAACTCGTAACCGTAACCGCGCGGCAATACCTGCGCAGCGGTTTCGCGAACGGCACGAATGGCATCGCCGGACGAATATCCGTCGGCGGCCGTACCGTTCACAGCAATCGAGTTATAGAGGTTGAAACGGCTCAACACTTCGGAGCTGTACACCTTCGTGAGGGTCACGAACTGGCTCAAAGGCGCCATTTCGCCGTTATCGAGGCGCACGAACGCATGGTCGAGCGACTCGGGGTCGAGGCGGTACTGCGGGTCGGCCTGCATCGTGACGTAGTACATCTTCGAGAAACGGTTGATGTTCGACACGTACTGACCGCCGTAATAACCGGCCAGTGTCGAAAGCACGGTATTCGGCGAAACGCCGGCGCGTTTGGCTTTGACGGCATCGACGTCCACAACGTACTGCGGGAAGTTGATGTTGAAAGTCGAATAAGCCATCGCGATTTCGGGCCGCTGATTCAATGCGCCGATGAACTGCTGGTAAACATGATAGAAATCGGTCAAGTCGCCGCCGGCCCGATCCTGCAAGTGCATCGAAAAACCGGTCGAAGAGCCGTAACCCGAAATCATCGGCGGAGCGACGGCGAAAATCTGCGCGTCCTTGATGTCCATCGTGCGGCCGTAAATCTGACCGATGACCGACTGCACGGCGTCCTGTTTGTCGGGACGCTCCGACCAGTCCTTCAACTTGATGATACACATACCGTACGAAGAACCCTGACCGGCAATCATGCCGTAACCGGCCACCTGCATGTAGTCGCGAATCTGCGGGATGCTCTCGATGCGTTCGGAGACCGTCTCCATGATGCGGTGGGTCGATTCGAGCGACGAACCCGGAGCGGCGGTCACGTTGACCATAATCGTACCCTGATCCTCGTCGGGCACGAGGCCGGTCTTGGTGGTATTCATCAGCACGACGAGGGCGGCGAGGGCCAAGCAGAGCGTCGACCACATGAGCCAGCGGCGTTTGATGAAGAGCAGCACGCCATATTTGTATTTGTTGATCATCGCCGTGAAAATGGCGTTGAAAGCCTTGCGGAAGCGAGCAGCGAAGTTGTCGCGCATCTCACCGTTCTCGTCCATGTAGGGTTTCAGCAACAGCGCGCAAAGCGCAGGCGAAAGCGTCAAGGCGTTCAATGCCGAAATACCGACGGCGACAGCCATCGTGATACCGAACTGCGTGTAGAAGATACCCGACGTACCGCCCATCATGGCGACGGGAATAAAGACGGCCATGAAGACCAGCGTCGACGTGACGATAGCCGAAGTGATGCCCGACATGGCGTCGATAGTAGCCATGTAAGAGGATTTGTACCCGACGTCGAAGCGCGCCTGCACGGCCTCGACAACGATAATGGCATCGTCGACCACCGTACCGATAGCCAGCACGAGGGCGAACAGGGTCAACAAGTTGATCGAGAAGCCGGCGACCGCGAGGAAGCCGAACGTACCGATCAGGGCGACGAGAATCGAAACGGTCGGAATCAAAGTCGACCGAATATCCTGCAAGAAGACGTAAACGACCAAGACGACGAGAATAATGGCCTCGATGAGGGTTTTGAGCACCTCGTGCATCGAAGCGTAGAGAAAGTCATTCACGCTGTGCAAGTGAGCGATAGCCACGCCTTTGGGCAAATCGAGGCTCACCTCTTCGAGCAGGGCGTCGACCTCCTCGACCACCTGCGTAGCATTGGAACCGGCCGTCTGGAAGACCATCGTACTGATGCCCGGATGACCGTTCGCAAAACCTTTGTAACCGTAGGATTCGCTGCCCAGTTCGATTTCGGCGACGTCCTTCAAGCGAAGCACCTCGCCGTCGGCCGTCGAACGAATCACAATGTCGCCGAACTCTTCGGGCGTCATCATACGGCCGCGATACTTCATCGTGTACTGGAACGCGACGTCGGCATTCTCGCCCAACGTACCGGTGGCTGCCTCGATATTCTGCTCGGCCAGCACGCCCGTGATGTCGGACGGAATCAACCGGTACTGCGCCATGATGTCGGGCTTCAACCAAACGCGCATCGAATAGGCGGCGCCCAGTGTGAAGACCTCGCCGACGCCCTGAATACGCTGGATACGGGGCTCGATGTTGATTTTGGCGTAGTTCGAGAGGAACGTTTCGTCATACGAATCGTCGGGGCTGTACAAGGCGAAAATTTTGACCATCGACGGGTTGCGCTTCAGGGTCATGACACCGATTTGCGTAACGGCGGACGGCAGCAGACCCGTCGCGCGCGACACCTTGTTCTGCACGTTCACGGCCGCCATGTCGGGGTCGGTGCCCTGACGGAACAAAATCTGCAACGAAGCGCTGCCGACAGCCGCGCTGGACGTGATGTAGTCCATGTTCTCCACGCCGTTGATAGCCTCCTCCAACGGCACGATGACCGATTTCTGGATAGTTTCGGCGCTGGCACCCGGATAGGAAGCGCGCACCATGACCGTCGGAGGCGCGATGTCGGGGTACTGCTCGATAGGCAGCGACGCCAAGCCGATGATACCGGCGATGACGATCAGAATCGAAATGACCGACGCCAATACGGGGCGTTCGATAAAACTTTTGAGTGTCATGGGTTATTCCTCCTCCTTTTCGGTTGCGGATTCAGCGGCCTGCGGTGCGGCCGAAGCCTGCGAACCTTTGGCGACGACGGGCGTACCCTCGCGCATCAGACCGACGCCCTCCGCGACGATGACGTCGCCCGGCGTCAAGCCGCTGCGAACGATATACTCCTTGCCGTCGGAGATTTTCTCGACGTCGATCAACTGCGAAGTAGCTACGCCGTCGACGACCTTATAGACATAGACCTTGTCCTGCACCTCGAAAGTAGCCCGCTGGGGCACGACGATGCAATCGCGGTAAACGGTCGGCAGGATGATGCTGCCCGAACCGCCGCTGTGCAACAGTCCGCCCTCGTTGGCGAAGACGGCCCGCAGGGAGACGGTACCCGTCGAGGGGTCGATGACGCCGCTGATGGTCTCGATACGTCCCGAACGGTCGTAAAGCGACCCGTCGTTCAGCCGCAGCCGCACGTCGGCCATGTTTTTCAACGTATTGGCGATAGAACCGTAAGTGCGGGTCAAAGCGAGCAACTGGTTTTCGGTCATCGAGAAGTAGACGTACATGTCCGAATTGTCGGACACGGTAGTCAGGGGCTGGGGCAAAGCCGCGCTGACCAATGCGCCCACGCGGTAAGGCAACGTGCCGACGACGCCATTGGACGGAGCCTTGACGACCGTATAAGAAAGGTTGTTGGCGGCGTTGACGCGCTGTGCTTCGGCCTGCGCGAGCTGGGCCTGAGCGGTCAACAACTGGTTTTTCGAGGTCGAAAGATCGAACTGCGAAACCACCTTGTTGGCGAACAACTCCTTTTTGCTGTCATAGGTCAGCCGTGCGGTGGCGACGCCCGCTTTGGCAGCGGAAACGTTGGCCTCGGCCATCTGCAAAGCAGCCTTGTAAGGCACTTGGTCGATGATGAACAAAGGCTGGCCTTTCTCGACCTGCTGGCCCTCGACCACGCACACCTCCGAAATGGTCCCGCTCACCTGCGGGAAAATGTCGATGTCCTGACGTCCGCGAATCGTCGCCGAATAGTGGCTCGGAATCTCCCGATCGGTCGTGCCGATCGTCAGCACGGCGTACTCGGCCGGCCGCATGGCCGTCGGCGCCTGTCCGCACGAAACAACGGCCAACGAGCAAATCGCCAAAGCCGCTTTCACAAAATTTCGCTTCATAACTTTATCAATACATGGTAATTTTTCCACTGCAAAAATATCGGATAAAACGATTTTAAGTTTTTTAATTTACGCACTTTTTTGGTACTTTTCGGAACAAAATCGCTCGGATTTGGAAAATTTCCGCTATTTTTGTTCGGAAAAAGAATAACCGTGCCCCCGAAAAAAACGTTTCATCCCCTGCTCGAAGAACCGTTCGCCGTCGGCGAATCCGACTTCGCCGATTTCGACGGCCGCACCGTCCGCTCCGACAACGGCGTGATTCTCCTTTGCAACGGAGGGTCGGCCGAAGGGAGCGTCGATTTCTTTCGCGGGACGATTCGGCGCAACACGCTCGTCTTCCTGCTACCCGGAACGTCGTTCCGGCTCAACGACCGCACAAGCGATTTCCGCATGGAATACTGCGCTTTTTCCCACAATCTATTCATCGAAATAGCGGGCCGGTTCGACCCTGCGTTTTTCCGGCTGCTCAAAGAACATCCGTTTTTCGACCCGTCGGAACAGATAGCCGAAGGAGCGAGATTTTGGTTCCAAATCGTGGGCTACACCTACCGCGACCGCGAAAACCGTTTCCGCGACATCATCATCCGCAACCGGTTGCAGAACCTGTTTCTGGAATCCTACGACAAAATGCAACGCTTCTCGGAACGGTTCCAAGAACAACGCACGTCCGAACCCTCGAACCGTCAAAGCGAATTGTTCCACCGATTCATCACGCTGGTGAAAGAGAACTGCGCCCGCGAACGCGAGGTGGCATTCTATGCCGACAAACTATGCATCTCGACGCGCTACCTATCGGCTATCGTGCGCAACACGACGCACGAAGCAGCCAAAACGCTCATCGACCGTGCGGTGGTGCTCGAAATCGAACATCTGCTTCAATCGACCGACCTGTCGATACTCGAAATCGCCTACCGGCTCCACTTTCCCGACCAATCCTATTTGGGGCGTTATTTCAAGAAACACACGGGCCAATCGCCCTCCGCATTCCGAAAATCGCGGAAATAACGAGGGAAATCCGGTTTTGGAATCCGAATTGCAACGTTTTCGAGCAAACAATGCGTTGCTGGCAAAAAGCTACTATGGGAATAACAATGAGGAAAAAGCAAGAAAAAAATCCAATTTTTTTACTTCGATTTTCGGAAAGCGGCTCTTGCTAAAATAATAAGGATAAGAATACCCGCGATTATAAAGAAAACCTCTTTTATTAGGTCTTGGTATTTATAGTACCATGGAAGATTCTCATATACATCTTCGAGTATATATTGTATTTTTTCCAATTGTTCCATACTGCGAATTTATTTATTCAACTTTTATTCGTAATACTTCAAAGGTGAAGATAGGTCATTTCGGTGACAGATGCAAATATCCGTTGCAAAAATAGCACTTTGGAATTCAGATTGCAACGATTTTCGAAAAAAAGCAGTCGGATGAAAAAAATCGTGTTGCTCCGTCACGGCGAGAGCGTATGGAACCGCGAAAACCGTTTTACGGGCTGGACGGATGTCGATTTGAGCGAGCAGGGCGAACGCGAAGCGGCGCAAGCCGGAGCGCTGCTGCGACGCGAAGGATTGCGATTCGGCCACGCCTACACCTCCTATCTGAAACGGGCCGTTCGGACGCTCGACCTCGTGCTGCGGGAACTCGACGCGCAATGGCTGCCGGTATCGAAAAGCTGGCGCCTCAACGAAAAACACTACGGAGCGCTGCAAGGGCTGAACAAGGCGGAAACGGCGGCGAAATACGGCGAGGAACAAGTGCGCGTATGGCGTCGGAGCTACGACGTGCCGCCCGAGCCGCTCGCGGCGGACGATTCGCGCAATCCGCGTCTGGACATCCGCTATCGGGGAATTCCCGCCGCCGAGCTGCCGCTCACGGAGGCGCTGCGGGACACGGCGGCACGGGCCCTCCCCTACTGGCAATGCGAAATCATGCCCGCGCTGGCGCGACACGATGCGCTGCTGGTGGTGGCGCACGGGAACAGCCTGCGCGGAATCGTCAAACACCTCAAAAACATTTCGGACGACGCAATAGCCGACCTCAACCTGCCGACGGCCGCACCTTATGTCTTTGAATTCGACGAGGGGCTGAACTGCGTGAACGACTATTTTCTGGGCGACCCGGCGGAAATCGCCGCCCGCATGGAGGCAGTCGCCCGACAAGGCAAGGCGAAATAACGCGAAAGGGGCCGCATTGCACGGCCCCTGATTGGTTACTCCCCGCTCCGAACGGTCTCGGTCGCGACGATGCCCTCCCATTCGGGGTGCACCTGAATCCACCGCGCGATGAACCCGCAACGCGGAATCACCTTCAAACGCTGGGCGCGGACGTGCTCCAACACCGACTCGACCAACTCGCCCCCGAAATGCTTGCCCCGACACGATTCGGGAACATAGGTATAAGTCAATTCGATGACGTCGGGATAAGTCCGGTAATCGACATAGGCCTTTTGGCCCTCGACCTCCATTTCGTAACGATTCTCGGAGGTATTGTTCACAAGATTGCGATGTTTTTCCATAGTTTTCGACGTTTAACGCTACGGCCAATGCTTCAAATTTGATTCCGAAACGGGAAAAATCGTATATTAAACTCCGTTTTAGATACTCCCGCTCGGCAAAATGCAAGCAAACTTGCTTTTGCCCTCGCTTAATCGTATCTTCGCACCGAAATTCACCTCATCCATGCACACGGTCGCCGACATACTCGTCGAATGGTACGAACGCTGCGGGCGTTCGCTGCCGTGGCGCGAAACGCGCGACCCCTATCGCATCTGGCTGTCGGAAGTGATTTTGCAACAGACCCGTGTGGCACAGGGCATGGAGTATTACCTCCGGTTCACGCAACGATTCCCGACGGTCGCGTCGCTCGCCGCCGCCGAAGAGGACGAAGTACTGAAACTATGGCAGGGACTGGGGTATTACAGCCGGGCACGCAATCTGCACGCAGCGGCGAAACAAATTAGGACGGAACACGGCGGGATTTTTCCGAAAACCTACGAAGGCGTACGGTCGCTGCGGGGTGTGGGCGACTACACGGCGGCAGCGGTCTGCGCGTTCGCTTACGACCTGCCCCATGCCGCCGTCGACGGAAATTTCTATCGGGTGCTGGCGCGGCTGTTCGACCTGACGGAGCCTATCGACACGGGAGCCGGGAAAAAACTTTTCGCCGCGCTGGCGCAGGAGTTGCTCGGCGATGCGCAACCCTCCGCCTACAATCAAGCCATGATGGATTTCGGCGCAACGCTCTGCACGCCGACGCAACCCCGCTGCGACGAATGTCCGCTGGCGGAACGCTGTGCAGCCCGTGCCGCCGGAACCGTTGCGGAAAGGCCCGTCAAACAAGGCCGGACGCACGTCCGCGACCGGCGGTTCCACTACCTGCACATCGTCTGCGGCGACCGCACGGTGCTGCACCGGCGCGGCGCGGGCGACATCTGGCAGGGACTTTATGAATTTCCGCTGGTGGAAACCGATGCGGAAGCGCACGAACTCCCGCAAACGGACGAGTTCCGGCACTGGGTCGGCGACGAATGGGTGCTGCGCGGAAGCGTCGACCTCCCGAAACACCAGCTGTCGCATCAACGAATCCATGCGACGGTACACCGCATCGAAGTCGAAGCATTCGCACCGGCGGCCGAAGCCTGCGCCGTGCCGATTGCAAGGGTGGACGACTATGCCGTACCGCGTCTGCTGGAACGCTACTTGCTGACCAAGTAACCGATATAAGCGACGTAAATCGCTAAGAAAAGCACGCCCTCCATGCGGTCGATAGCCTTGCGCCGGAACGTAAAGGCCGCGAGGAACAGCACCAGCGAACTCAACACGACCATCAGCATATCGACCAACGTGATGCCGCCCATCGAGAGCGGATGAATCGTGGCGCTCACACCGAGAATCAAGAGGATATTGGCGATATTGGAGCCAAGCACGTTGCCCAAAGCCATTTCGGCCCGTCCTTTTAACAACGAGACGACCGACGAGGCCAGCTCGGGCAACGACGTACCGCCCGCGACGAGCGTAATGGCGATGACCGATTCGCTGACCCCCAATTTGCGGGCGATGCGGGTGGCACCGTCGAGAAACAACTCGCCGCCGCCTATCAAAGCCCCCAATCCGCCGACAATCATCACGGCAGCAAGCCACGATTTTACAGAGGGAGTCTGTTTCGATTCGGCTGGGTGTGCGGCAGAGGATGCAACGGGACGTTCGGTATATTTCACCGTGTACCACATCAAGAAAACATAGAGCAGGAACATGCCGATGCCCTCGGCGCGTCCGATGCGATCGGCGTCACTGAACCCGAGCAAGCGGTCGCAAGCGACGCAAAACAAGAGCAACGAACCGAGCATGCCGAAAGGAATGTCGCGCCGGATATTACCCGACGTGAGCGGCAGCGGGCGAATCAAAGCGCAGACGCCCACGATGACGAAGACGTTGAAGAGGTTGGAGCCGACGACGTTGCCGATAGCCACATCGCTTTTGCCGGCAATGGCCGAGAGCACGGAAACGACCAGTTCGGGCGTCGAAGTCCCGACGGCGATGACCGTGAGGCCGATGATGAACTCCGGCACGCGGAAGCGCTGTGCGACGGCAGCTGCCCCGTCGGTCAGAAAATTGGCACCGCCGAGTATCAACACCAAACCCAATAGCAGAACGACTATCTCCATAATTCGATTCCTATTTCAATAGCAACAGACTGACCGCCATCAACGCCATGCCCGACACGACGCCGTAGATAGCCGTGTGCGCCTCGCCGTATTCGCGGGCGGCGGGAAGCAGCTCGTCGATAGAGATGAAGACCATGATGCCGGCGACGCCCGCGAGGATGCAACCCATGAGCGTAGGCGTCATGAAAGGCATCAACACACACCATGCCAGCAGTGCCCCGACCGGCTCGGCCAACCCCGACAACAACGAATAGACGAACGCCTTGCGCCGGTCGCCCGTAGCATAGAACACGGGCACCGAAACGGCGATTCCCTCGGGGATGTTGTGAATGGCGATAGCGACGGCAATAGCGACCCCCAGTGCGCGATTGTCGACCGCCGCGGCGAAAGTGGCGATTCCTTCGGGAAAGTTGTGAATGGCAATGGCGAGCGTCGTCATCAGGCCCATGCGCATCAGCTTCGGGTTGCGCGGGCGGTGTTCGAGTTCCTCGACGAGGTGCGCTTCGTGCGGATTCTCGACCGACGGCACGAGCCGGTCGATGATGCCTATCAACAACATGCCGCCGAAAAAGGCCGCGACCGTAAGCCAACGCCCCGCACTGCCGCACCACGCCTCCGAAAGCGCGGTTTCGGCCTGCGGGAATAGTTCGACGAACGATACATAGACCATTACCCCGCCCGACAAACCGAGCGAAAACGACAACAGCCGCCGGTTGGTATGTTTGGCGAAGAAAGCGACCACGCTGCCGATACCGGTCGCGAGACCGGCACCGAGCGTCAACAAAAACGGGACAATCAAATGCTGTTTCATCGCCTCGGATACCCTCCAAAAAGAGTGCTATAATTTCTAAATATCCTCCAATTCCTTTTGGATTTTGGCTTCCACATTTTGAGAATCGCGATAGCGAATTATTACACTACCTTTATAAACACCGAAAGCTTTTTCAATTGAGAGTTGTATATCTCCACCTGTTACTTCCCATGCACTACCATATACAACTGTTCCTTCATGCACTTCGGCCATTAAAGCGGTATTGGAATCTGAACGAGCGGGATTGTTTTCTTTGGAAACAGTAGGCTCACCGTATTTACGAATATATAAATCCTTGTAGTAATTGTAAGTATTAACCAGTGTATTCCATTCACCACTCGCGTCAAATATAACAGCTACGATAAAAACATTTTTTCCATCATCAGTAGCAGCTACACCTACCGTTGCTTTACGACCTGTAAAATCTCCGGAAAATAAAGACGTATTATTCTCCTGCCCAATAAAGGTAAATCCTTTAGCTTTGAGCTTTTGACAGAATGCTGTCATACTTCCTTCAATAGGAATACCCTTAAATGAAAGATGTTCTTGCGCCATAACATTAATGGCAGCAAAGAGGAGTGTTAATGTAACAAATAGTTTCTTCATACTTATTATATTTATTGGTTATCAATTATTTCGTAAAAAAAGCATCTAATTGCGCCGCACAAGCTTCACGACGTTTTCGACGTGGTGCGTATGGGGGAACATGTCGACGGGCTGCACGGCGGTGACGCGATAATCAGCGTCGAGCAGCGCCAAGTCGCGAGCCTGTGTGGCGGGATTGCAACTCACGTAGACGATGCGCGACGGCGCAGCGCGGCGGATGACCTCGATGACCGGCTCGTCGACACCGGCGCGCGGCGGGTCGAGGATGATGACGTCGGGCCGACCGTTGGCGGCGATGAAAGCGTCGTCCAACACGGCTTTCATATCACCCGCATAAAAGACGGTATTCGCGATGCCGTTCGCGTCGGAATTGACGCGGGCGTCGGCGATAGCTTCGGGGACGTACTCGATACCGACGACGCGGGCGCATCGCGAAGCGCAGAAATTGGCGATAGTACCCGTGCCGGTATACAGGTCGTAAAGCACCTCGCCGGCGTGCAGGTCGGCGAAATCGCGGGCGACTTTGTAGAGCTCGTAGGCCTGCGCCGAATTGGTCTGATAGAACGACTTGGGCCCCACCTTGAAGCGCAAGCCCTCCATCTCCTCGACGATGTGGTCCTTGCCGCGATACAACACGGGGTCGAGGTCGGCCGTCGAATCGTTGAATTTCGTGTTGACGATGTAGAACAACGAAGTGATTTCGGGGAAAGAGGCCGCAAGAAAATCGAGCAGTGCGGCGATTTTTTCGCGGTCGTCGGCCCCGAAGACGACGATGACCATCACTTCGCCGGTCGAAGCGGTGCGGACGGTCAGATTGCGCATGAGGCCCGTATGCTCGCGGGCGTTGTGGAACGAGTAACCGTGTTCGAGGCAAAAACGCTTGGTCTCGGTGCGAATGGCGTTCGACGGGTCGGGCTGCAACCAGCACCGGCGGATGTCCAACACCTTGTCAAACATGTCGGGAATGTGGAAACCGGCGGCAGGCCCTGCCACGATGTCGGCGTCGGCCGCAATCTCCTCGCGGGTCAACCACCGGCGGTCGGCGAACGTGAATTCCAATTTGTTGCGGTAGAACTGCGTCTGTGCCGACCCTAAGCACGGGGCGATTTCGGGCAACTCGATTTTGCCGATGCGGGAGAGCTGGTCACGCACCTGCGCGGTCTTGAATGCCAACTGCTCCGCATAGGGCAAGTTCTGCCATTTGCATCCGCCGCAAGTGCCGAAATGCTCGCAAAACGGCTCGGCCCGCAAGGGCGACCGGCGCACATAGCGGACGACGTACCCCTCCATGAAACGGCGCCGTTTGCAACGAATCTGCACGTCGACGACATCGCCCGGAACGGTCATCGGGACGAAAACCACCACCTCGTTCCAGCGGCCCATCGCCTTGCCCTCGGCGGCGAGCGTCGTTATTTCGAGCCCCTCGATTAAGGGGTAATTCGCTTTTTTTCTTGCCATAAAATTCGGTTTGTGGGAGCAAAGATAGGATTTTTATCAAGACTTTTCAATTCCGAATCCCGATGCGCTTGGGCACGGCGGAGCGAAGCGGCCAAGAGGTTTGCGGCGCCGAACGAAGCCGAAAAGAGCCGCCTCCGAATGGTCGGAGACGGCTCTCGGTAGACGAAACCGTCGCGCGGTATTACTCCTGCGGGTCGGTCAACGGTTGGTCTTCGAGTTTCAGGACGACGTCCTTGGCGCTGTTGAGCACCAACTGGTAGGCGCAGTTACCCTTGGCCGTGCTGGCATTCGCACTCGAACTCGTATAAATGGTGTAGATAGCCGTAATATCGACCGTATCACCGTCGGCCGGAATGCGGCCGTCGCGGAACGAGCTGTAACCGCTCGTGCGGATGACGTAATTTCCGGCCGCAGCCTCCCCTTTCGCACCCACGTTCGGGTCGGTATACGAGAACCACGCGGAACCGTAGAAATAGGTCTCCGTAAACGAGCCGTTCCCATTGGGCAAAGCCCGTTTGGCTGCCCAAGTAGCCCACTCGGGAATATCGCTCCAACCGGGGGACGTGACGTCGTAAGAGGTGCTGTTGGCGAAATAATTGGGGAACGTGTTTTGATAACCCCATTGGGCCGTACCGTACCGGCTGGTCACGCCCTCGAAGCGCACCAAGCGGCCCAGTGCGTTCTGGCCGAACTCGCCGTTCTCGTCCGCCAGCACCGACGCATAATTCTCTTTCGTGACCACCAACGTGTCGGACGAGAGCATCGGCTGTTGTTCGCCGGCGAAAATGTGCTCCCGACGCAGGATGTCGGTCTCAATGTTGTCGTTGGAATAACTCGTATTGGAAGAACGCGTACCGATGCTCAACATGCCGCGATAATTCCCGACGACGAGCTCCTGCAACTTCACGAACACGATCTGTCCGACGGGGTGGAAGAGATAATTGCCCGAAGAGAGCTTCAACTCGATAGCGGACTCGCTCTCGCCGTCGTAAATATAAAGCGACTTGTAGATGTTGCCCTCGCGGTCGCTCGAAATGACCTTTCCGCGCGTGTACAACGGCTCGGCGATGGTCAACGAAGCGGGCTGGCCCGGATTGTCGCCCCGCATCGAGTAGAATTTCTGTTTCAAATCCCCGATCGAAATATAGGCGAGGCCGTCGGCCTGCATCTGTTCGTCGGTCATGGCCGGCTGGGGCGACGGAGCATCGAAATCGTTGTAACAACCGACGAGCAACAACCCTGCTGCGACGGTCGAAATCAAAGTGGATAATTGGTATTTCATCATAACATTTCGTCTTTGTCCGCCGCTGTCAGAAACGGAAATAGATATTCAGGTAATAGGTCGTCCCGAAGAGGTAGAAATACTTGGAATCGAACGGCTGGTAGGAAGTCACGGTCGTTTCGGTGTTCTTCGAGAGACGGGTCTGTTCGTAACCGCCGGTCTTGATCGACTGGTCGTTCAGGATGTTCTTGATGTCGAGGCTGAATCCCAGCGTGTACTTCCGATGGATGTACCAGTTCTTGCCGACACTGGCGTTGAGCGTGTAGGCCCCGTCGAAACGCTCCTGATGACGCATGTGCGCGATGTCGGCCGCCGACATGCCGGAGGTAATCACCGCGTCGGTGCGATAAATCGGGCTCATGGACAAGTACATGCGGTTGTAATAGTTGAAATCGGCCGAAAGGTAGATGTTCTTGTTCGTCCGATAAGACAACCCGACGTTGAGTGCCGTCTGGGGCGTGCTCTCCAACCGAAAATTCTTCCAATAGACCTTGCCCGCCGAGACGATGTCGCCGCTGTTGTCCTGCGTCTGGATGTAATCGGGATCCGAGTCGTAGGTGTACTGGCCCCAGCTGACGGCAGCGTTGAGCGTGAGCGTGCGGTAGAGCGGCACGGAAACGGCCGCTTCGAGACCGAAGTAGAGCTTGTCGATGCCGCTCATGGCGAAATTGGTGTAGGTAGCCGCCACGTCGTCGTAATAGGACATGACTTTCGACTGGTCGGTGACGCGGGTGTAGTATCCCGACACACGCGCCTTGATGTCGCCCAACCGCAGCGAGTAAGCCGCATCGACCCCGAAAACGTGCTCGGGCGAGAGGCCCGGCGTAATGGTATTGCGGGTGCGGGGCGACACGAACGCCGACTGGAATTCGGGCGCCTTCTGCATGTAGACGATGTTCGCTTCGACGGCATGCGCCCCCGAAATACGGTAGGAGAAATTGGCCTTGCCCTTATAAGTAAGGTAGTCCAGTTTCTTGGAGTCGCCTTTGGAGTTGTCGGGGAACAAGCCCTTGCGCCACAAGCCCTCGCGCCACATCGAGGCGTAACCCACTTCGCCGCCGACCTTGATGCCCAATCCGCCGAAATTCAAATCGTACGAGAGCCAAGCGTCGCCATTCACCACGTGGGCATGTAATCGTAGCTGTACTTATCGCCCACCCGCGCGGCGTGAGCGTGGCCGTGCGC
>CAMWYI010000022.1 GCA_947178455.1 uncultured Alistipes sp.
GCGGTCTTCTCGTCGATAAGCCCCTCGCGCAACATATCCATGGCGATTTTCACCATAGCGGCACCGGTACGCTTGCCGTTGCGGCACTGCAACATCCAGAGTTTACCGTCCTGAATCGTGAACTCGATGTCCTGCATGTCGGTGAAATACTGCTCCAAATGATGCTGGATTTCGTTCAGCTCCTTGTAGACGTCGGGCATCACCTCTTCCAGCGACGGATATTTCGCCTTGCGCTCCTCTTCGCTGATGTTCTGTGCTTTGGCCCAGCGGCGCGAGCCCTCGATAGTAATCTGCTGCGGCGTGCGGATACCGGCCACGACATCCTCGCCCTGCGCGTTGATGAGGTACTCGCCGTTGAAGATGTTTTCGCCCGTCGCGGCGTCGCGCGAGAAAGCGACACCCGTCGCCGAGTTGTTGCCCATGTTGCCGAATACCATCGCCATGACCGACACGGCCGTACCCCACTCCTGCGGGATGCCGTTCAACTTGCGGTAGAGAATGGCGCGTTCGTTCATCCACGAACCGAACACGGCGCAGATAGCGCCCCACAACTGATCCCACGGACTGGTCGGGAAGTCCTCGCCGGTCTGTTTCTTGACGGCGGCCTTGAACTTCACGACCAACTCTTTCAGGTCGTCGGTCGTCAGGTCGGTGTCGTTCGTCACGCCGCGTTTGTGTTTCTGTTCGTCGATAATCTCCTCGAACGGGTCGTGGTCCTCTTTCGACACGGGTTTCATGCCCAGCACCACGTCGCCGTACATCTGCACGAAACGGCGGTAGGAGTCCCATGCGAAACGCGGGTTGCCCGTACGCTTGGCGACGGCCTCGACCGCCTCGTCGTTCATACCGAGGTTCAGAATGGTATCCATCATGCCGGGCATCGAAGCGCGAGCACCCGAACGCACCGACACGAGCAGCGGTAACTCCTTGTCGCCGAACTTCATGCCGGTCAAGCGTTCGATGTTCTTCATCGCCGCCTCGACCTCCGGCCGCAACATCTCGATGACGGCCTCCTTGCCGTGTGCGTAATACTCGGAGCAAACCTCCGTCGTGATGGTGAAGCCCGGGGGCACGGGGATGCCGATGAGGTTCATCTCCGCAAGGTTGGCACCCTTGCCGCCCAGCAGTTCACGCATTTTGCCGTTGCCTTCGGCCTCTTTGTTGCCGAAAGTGTAGACCCGTTTAACGTCTGCCATAATCTTTCTTTATTTTTAAGATAACTTTATGTTCTGTTCGCACTCGTGTGCCCCGACCTGCCTCCGGTCGACCGACGAAAAACGGGGCGTCCGCTTGCTGCGGATGCCTCGGAACGACGGATTCACCGAGTCGAGGATTACAAAAATAAGAGTTTTTCGGGAAAAAGCAAAGAAAAACGCTTTTTTCCTCAACTCCGCTTGCGGACGATGCGAACGGTGGTCTGGGTCGACTGGCGGACGAACACCTGCGGGCCGCGCGCATACTTGTCCCACAACTCGGCCGTGTAGCCGCGAATCGTGAGCAGCTCCATTTGCTCGGCCTTCATCACGTCGAAACCGGTCGCACGCAGGGCCTCGATAGCCTCGTCGATGTGCCACGTGTTGTCCACACACAAGCTCAAATTGACGGCCGAATTGTGTATCAAATTGGCTTTCAGCCGGTAGCGTTCCAACAACGAGAAAATCGCGGAAAACTTCTCCTCCAACACGAACGAAAAGTCGCGCGAACGGATGGTCAACAGCACTTGGTCTTTTTTGAGAATCAGAATCGGCACCTGCACCGGAGCCGACATGCCGCGAATGACCGTGCCGGGCTTGCGCTTGTCGCCGAACGGCCGCACGTAGAGCGGAATATGTTTGTTCTGCAACGGCTTGATAGTCTTCGGGTGGATGATTTGCGCACCGCTGTAAGCCAGTTCAATCGTATCGAGATAGTTCAGCTCGGCGATTTGCACGGCATCGGGAAAAATCTTCGGGTCGGCATTCAGCACGCCGTCGACATCCTTCCACACCGACATCGACTCGGCGTCGAGCAGGTTGGCCACGACCGCCGCCGAATAGTCGGAACCCTCGCGGCCCAGCGTCGTGGTCGTCCGGTCGGGCGCGCCGCCGATGAAGCCCTGACCGATGAAAATCGTCTCCTCGGCATCTTTCAAAGCCTTCCGCAACAGCAGAGCCGACGCCTCCAAATCGACCGCCGCATCCTTGTGCCGCTGCTCGGTGCGGATGCACTGCCGCATGTCGACCCAGCGGTTGGGCGTTCCGGTGAAACGGAGGTATTCGGAAATAATGGTCGTCGAAATCAACTCGCCATAGGCGACGACCGTATCGTACCACGCCTCGGCATCCACAGCCCGATAGGCTCGCTCGGCGACGATGCGTTCCAATTCGGCGAAAAAGGCGTCGACCCGCGCCAACTGCGTCGGCCCGTGCCACAAATCGTCGATGATTTCGGCATGGTAGCGTTTCAGTTCGTCGATATGCACCTGCGCCGCGGCGCGGTCGCCGTGCTGCACCCCCTCGAAAACCCGTTCGAGGGCGTTGGTCGTCTTGCCCATCGCCGAGACGATGATGAACAGATGATGCTCGCCGCCGATGATTTTGTGCAGATTGCGCACGCCGTCGGCATTCCGCACCGAAGCTCCGCCGAATTTGTAGACTTTCATGGTTTTCCCGCTGATTACTTCACCCGACGATACGGCACGCCGATATTCTGGAACACGAACGCATAGGTGTCGGCCGCTTCGTCGATGCGTTTCGAGGTGGGTTTGCCGGCCCCGTGACCCGCTTTCGACTCGATGCGAATCAATACGGGCGCGTCGCCCGCCTGACAATGCTGCATCTGGGCCGCGAACTTGAACGAATGGGCCGGAACGACACGGTCGTCGTGGTCGGCCGTCGTGACGAGCGTCGCGGGATAGGCCACGCCCTCTTTGATGTTGTGCAGCGGCGAATACTTATAGATATAGGAGAATTGCTCCTCGTTGTCGCTCGAACCGTACTCGACGACCCAACCCCAGCCGATAGTGAACTTGTGGTAACGCAGCATGTCCATCACCCCGACGGCAGGCAGGCAGACGGCGTACAAATCGGGCCGCTGCACCTCGCAGGCACCGACCAGCAGACCACCGTTCGAGCCTCCGGCAATGGCCAGCTTGTCCGACGACGTGTATTTGTTGGCGATGAGGTATTCGGCTGCCGCGATGAAGTCGTCGAACACGTTTTGTTTGTTCGCCAGCATACCCCCTTTGTGCCAAGCCTCACCGTACTCCGAGCCGCCGCGCAGGTTGGCCACGCAATAGATGCCGCCCTGCTCCATGAACAGAATGGCCGACGGATTGAATCCGGGCGTCAGATTAATTTGGAAACCGCCGTAGGCATAAAGGTAGCAGGGGTTCGTGCCGTCGAGCTTCATATCCTTGCGGTGCGAAACGAACATCGGCACCGGCGTACCGTCTTTCGAGGGGTAGAAGACCTGTTCCGTGACGAAGCGCTCGGAATCGAAATTCACCTGCGGAGCCTTGTAGAGCGTCGTTTCGCCCGATGCGATGTCGTAATGATAGGTCGTCGCGGGGGCTGTGTAGTTCGACAGCGAATAGTAGAGCGACGTATCCTCTTTCTTGCCGGAGAAGCCGCCCACCGTACCGATTGCGGGCAGCTCGACTTTGCGGACAAGTGTGCCGTCGAGATTGTATTGATAGACTTGGCTCTGGGCATCCTCCAAGTAGGTGGCGAAAAGCTGACCGCCCGCCGTCGAGACCGACTCCAACAGATTGCGGTCGTCTTCGGGAATGACCGTCGCGACGGAGAGTTTCGGGGTGCTCAAATCAATGGAAATCAAAGCGTAATTCGAGGCGTTGCGATTGGTGCGGACGTAGAGTTTGTCGTCGATGCAGTCCACGATGTCGTAATCGTGGGCGAATCCGGGCAGCAGTGTGCGGAACTGCCGTTCGTCGGTACGACGGAAGAGGATTTCCGAGCCCGAAGTACCCTCCGAACCGCTCACGAAAATCCACCGGCCGTCATCCGACGGCCAAGCGCTGAAATAACGCAACGGATGCTTCGGGTCGCCGTAAATCAGCCGGTCGGCCGACTGCGGCGTTCCCAGCGCATGGTAATAGACCTTTTGGAACTCGTTTTTCGAGGAATAAACACCGGCCTTCGGCGCATTGTAAGCGCTATAATAAAAACCTTTGGAGTCGGGCGCCCACGTCGCGCCGGAGAACTTCACCCACTCGATTTCGTCGTCGGTCAGCGACCCGTCGGCCGTATCGACGACGCGGATAACCACCCAGTCGGAACCCGACGCAGCAGCGGCATAGGCCATGTAACGGCCGTCGTCGGAGAACGAGAGGGCCGACAATGCGACGGTACCGTCGTCGGACAAAGCGTTGGGGTCGAGGAACACCTCGCCCTCCGCCGCCGGAACGGCCGCCCGATAGAGCACCGACTGATTCTGCAATCCGTCGTTATAAAAATAGTACCACCAGTCGCCGTGCTTGGTCGGAGCACCCTCTTTCGGGTAGTTCCACAACTCGGTGAGCCGCTGGCGAATGGCGTCGCGGAACGGAATCTGCGACAGGTAGTCGAACGTCACGGCATTCTCGGCCTCGACCCACGCGGCCGTAGCGGCCGAATTATCGTCCTCCAACCAACGATAAGGGTCGGGCACCTCGGTGCCGAAATAGTCGTCGACCACGCCGCCGCGCTCGGCAACGGGATAAGGCTTATGTTCGATGGTTTTCATGCTGTCGCATCCGATAAACAGGGCCGCCGACACAATCGCCGCCATAACCCGCACGTTCATTTTCTTCATATCGCAAGAGTTTGGGGACGAAGATACGAAATTTTTGCCTAACTTTGGTCGTGCAAATCAATTATCGAACCATGTACAACGAACTCGAACAACTCATCGCCCGCGCGTGGGAAGACCGCACCCTGCTGCAACAGGAGGAGTACCGCGCGGCCGTGCGGCGCGTGGTGGAACTCGTCGACCGCGGCGAACTCCGCACGGCCGAACCCGTCGACGCGGAAAAAAGCCTCTGGCAGGTCAACGAATGGGTCAAAAAGGCCATTATCCTCTACTTCCCGATTCAGCCGATGCGCAAAATGGAGGCGGGCGAACTCGAATGGTTCGACAAAATGGAACTCAAACACGGCTACGAAGCGCTGGGCGTGCGCGTCGTGCCCCATGCCATAGCCCGTTACGGCGCCTACATCGCTTCGGGGGCCATTTTGATGCCCTCTTACGTCAACATCGGGGCCTATGTCGACACGGGCACGATGGTCGACACGTGGGCGACGGTGGGTTCGTGCGCCCAAATCGGCAAGCACGTCCACCTGTCGGGCGGCGTGGGCATCGGCGGCGTATTGGAACCCGTGCAGGCGGCGCCGGTCATCGTCGAAGACCATTGTTTCATCGGGTCGCGCTGCATCGTGGTCGAGGGGGCGCATGTCTGCCGCGAAGCGGTCTTGGGCTCGAACACCGTCATCACCGGCTCGACCCACATCATCGACGTCACGGGGCCGGAACCCGTTACCTACAAAGGCTATGTGCCGCCCCGTTCGGTGGTCGTGCCGGGCAGCTACCGCAAACAATTTCCGGCAGGCGAATACAGCGTATCGTGCGCCCTGATTATCGGCCGCCGCAAGGAGTCGACCGACAAGAAAACTTCGCTCAACGACGCCCTGCGCGACTTCGGCGTATCGGCCTGACGACCATGATTTACGCTATCGAAGAGACCACCTCGACCAACGACGACGCCCGCGACCCGCGCTACCGGCACGGCGACATCGTGTGGGCCGAGAAGCAGACGGCCGGACGGGGCCAGCGCGGACACACGTGGACGAGCCCCGAAGGCCAGAACCTCACGTTTACGCTGGTGCTGGAACCGACCTTTCTGCCGGTCGAAGAGCAGTTTTTGCTATCGGAAACGGTCGCACTGGCACTTACCGACACTTTTACAAAGTTCGGTCTCGCGACGCGCATCAAGTGGACGAACGACATCTATGCCGACGACCGCAAGTTGGTCGGCATGCTCATCGAACACAATCTGGCAGGGGGTCGCTTGGCCCGCACGATAGCCGGCATCGGCATCAATGTCAACCAGACGGAGTTCGACCCTGCGCTGCCCAATCCGGTGTCGATGAAGCAGGCGACGGGCCGCGAGTTCGACCGCCGCGCCGTGCTCGACGCCTTTCATTCGTGCTGCATAGAGCGATACGAGAGGTTGGCGAAAGGCGAAAAATCGGCCATACAGCAGGCCTATCGCGACCGCATGTACCGCATCGGCCAACGCACGCCGTTCCGACTGCCCGACGGCACGCCGTTCGAGGCGGTCATCGAGGGAGTGCGGCCGTCGGGCGAACTGCTCCTGCGCCACGACGACGGCGTGCAACGGGCCTATCTGTTCCGCGAGGTGGAGTTCAACATCCCGCGCATCCGCCGGTAACACTGGTAGCGCACAACATCGCACGACCGAAACGAGTATTTCAACACCAATTCGTCGGCCGTCAGCAGTTCCACGCGGTAATACTCGTAGCCGACATCTTGGTCGCAGTAGCGTATGCCCAATTTGCGGCCCGTCAGCATCCAATCGAAGCAATCGCCGCCGGTCTCGTCGGCACAGATGCCGGTTCCGTCGGGGCGGAGCCGGTAAATGCTTTTATCCCAATCGGTTTCGTAAGCGAATTTAACGTGGCTGGAATCGGTACCGTAGACGTAATACAACTGCCAGTCGCCGACCAACGATTCCGAACGGTCTGCACAACCGACACACAAAGCGAGCAATCCCGCGAAAAACAGATTTTTCATTCGGTGCGAATTTTCGGGCACTCTCGGCTCCGCGAATGCGTTTTTATTAAGGAGGTTGCGGGGATTCCTACCCCTAAAAAGAAAGTGTGGAGTCGATATTCGTCTATCTACAAGAAGGTTCTGACAAGACCCCAACAAAAAATAAACGATACATTCCCCCACACTTGAACGGATGTAGGGAGAATGTGAAACATCACCTTGTTATCCGAACAAGTAGTGAGTGTCGTTCGTTGCCCTTTTTGTTGTTAAAAATTTGTCAGATTTTCAAGTAAGGACAGTGCGAAAACACTTTCACTAAAAAATATGTCTGTCGGTTGCCCGACACGACAAAGATAATAAAAAATCAGATTTCTTAAAAACCGCGACGGCGCAGGAACGTTCCGATGCTCGATAACCGCCCGCCGCGCCTAAAACGGCGTTCTTAACGCCGTGTACCTTTTGGTGGCAAAAGGTACCCAAAACCATCCGCACGGCGAAAATTGCGGGAGTTCGAGGTATCGGTCGCTGAACGAACACGAAAGACTGCGCTTTTCGCACGTTCGTTCCGGGCGCTCCCGACCCCTCGACCTCTTCTTCCGCAATTTTCACAGTGCGGAAACTATGGTGCGGCAAAGCCGCACATTAATAAAACGACAAGAGCGCTTCCTAACCTTTTGAAACCGCAAAGCCGCCCGTAGCGCTTAAATCCGCTTTCTTAAAGCGGCCAGCGGTCGCGCAAGAGACGGACAAGGAAAATCGTGCCCCGAAACCACAATTCGATGCACATGGCAATCCACACGCCCTGCAATCCGCAATGCGGCGTGAGCCATGCCGCCAGCGGCAAACGCACGAGCCAAATACTCAAAAAATTCATGCAGCTCGGCACGATGGTATCGCCCGTGCCCACGAATGCGCCGTAAGCCACAATCGACGCGGCGTACATCGGTTCGGAAAACGCCGCGATGCGCAGCACAGCCGTGCCGAACGCGCGAATCTCCGCATCGGGCGACATCACGCCCATCATCGTCGGAGCTGCGACGTACATCACCCACCCCATGAACGCCATGACGCCCATGCCGAGCCACACGGTCGTGCGGGCGAAACGACGCATCAAATCGCGACGTCCGGCCCCTTTGCATTGGCCGACCAGCGTCGTGGCGGCTTCGCCGATGCCGTAACCGGGCATGTAGCAGAGGCTTTCGGCCGTGATAGCGAACGCATTGGCGGCGATGGCCGCACTGCCGAGCGGCGCCACGATGACCGTAGTCAGAATTTGGGCCCCGCACATGATGACCCGTTCGCCGCCGACGGGCAGCCCCGTGCGCAGCGCCTCGCGCAGACAACGCACGGTGGGCCGGAAGCGGCCGCGCTCGCGGAACAGGGCCAGTTCGGGCGACCGAAACCAAAGGTAGGCCGTCATCGAAAGTGCCGTAACGCCTTCGGCCAGCGCTGTTCCGAGCGCCGCACCGACCACGCCCAAATCCGCGCCGGGCAGGGCGAACGACCATCCGGCGACGGTGCACGTGCGGGTCGGGAAAATCAACAAGGCGTTGAATACGACGTCGAGCACGCACATGATGATGCTCAACAGACTGGGAATGCGCATGTTGCCGCTACACCGAAGCATGCCGCCCGAAAGATAGTTCAACTGCAACAGCGGCAGCGAAAGGGCGAATATCCGAAAATAGCGCGAGGCGTCGGCCGTAATCTCGGCGTTTCCGCCGAGCCACATCGGTAACGGGCCGCTGACGGCGCATCCGACGGCCGCGACAGTCGCGCCGAACAGCAGTGTCGCGACGAATCCCTGCCGCAAGACGCTGCGGGCACCGGCATAATCGCCCGCCCCGATACGGTGTGCCGCCTGCACCGAGAAACCGACGGCCGCCGCCGAACACAATCCGCCGAAAAGCCATGTAGTCGTCGAAACCAATCCGATAGAGGCCGAAGCGTCGGCCCCGAGACTGCCCACCATCGAAGCGTCGATGTAGAGCATGACGATGACCGACAACTGCGCCAAAATCGACGGGATGCTCAACCGCACGATGAGTTCGAGCCGTTCGCGCCCGCTCATCGGTCGTCCGTCGCGCACGCGGTCGAGCAGTTCGTATTCGCGTTTCCGACCGTTCGTCATCCTACCGGCGGGTCAGCCCCTGCTTCAAACGTTGCAATCCCTCGACCAGCAGCGAGTGCGGGCAGGCGATGTTCAGCCGCAAATATCCCTCGCCTTCGGGGCCGTAGAGCGTGCCTGCGCTGACCATCAGTCGGCAGTCGTTCAACAAGCGCTGCGCCAACGCTTCGGACGCAAGCCCCGCAGCTCGGCAATCAATCCACAGCAGGTAGGTGCCTTCGAGCGGCGCAATCGCGAAGTCGGGCAATTCGGCGGCGAAAAATTGGCGGGCATACTCGTAATTGGCCCACAGATAGCGGCGCAGGGCGTCGAGCCATTCGGCCCCCTCGTTGTAGGCCGCAATCAGCGCGACGATGCCGAACGGCCCGATGTCGCACACCTCGTTGTCGTTGATAGCGCGGTCGATGCGGCGGCGCACATCGGGGTCGGCCGCGATGATGTTGGCCGTCTGCATCCCCGCCAGATTGAACGCCTTGCTCGGCGAATTGCACACCACGCAGCGGGCCTGAAATTCGGGCGAAAGCGTTGCGAAAGGGGTATAATCGAGGCCCGGCCGGGTCAGTTCGCAATGGATTTCGTCGGAAACGACCGTCACGCCGTGGCGCAGGCAGATGTCGCCTACGCGCCGCAGCTCGTCGGGCGTCCACACGCGGCCGACCGGATTGTGCGGGTTGCACAACAGCAGCACTTTGGCGCGCGGGTCGGCCGCTTTCGTTTCGAGGTCGTCGAAGTCGATGACGAAACGGCCGTCGTCGCAACGCAGCGGGTTGACCGAGAGCTCGCAACCGTTGTTGCGAATCGACGAGTAGAAGCAATTATAGACGGGCGGCTGGATAATCACGCGGTCGCCCGCCGTGGTCAGCGCCTTGATAACAGCCGAAACGGCAGGCACGACGCCGGTCGTGTAAATGACCCATGCGGGGTCGATGCGCCACCCGTGCCGCCGCTCGAACCACCCGCACAGAGCGCGATAGTAAGCGTCGGGAACCTTGGCGTAACCGTAAATACCCTGCTCGGCGCGGCGCGTCACGGCGTCGACGATAGCCGGAGCCGTGCGGAAATCCATGTCGGCGACCCACATGGGCAGCACGCCCTCCGCGACGGGCGTGTCCCACTTCACGCAATCCGTGCCCCGTCGCGGGTGCACGGTATCGAAATCAAACGTATTACTCATCGCAGCGTTTCGATACGGCAGTCGGCCGGTGCTTTGACATGTTCGTCGAGGATGATTTCGCCGAAGCCTTCGGCCCGAATGAAGCCGGTCGACGGATTCTTCACGCTGCGCACGGTGCCCCGAATAGTGGCCTGCACGCTGCTGTACTCGAACGCCAAATCCGCGTCGTCGTCCATCGTGCAGTTTTCCAGCACGAGGTCGTGCGCATAGCACAACGGTTGCGTGCCGCTGATACGACAATTCACCAACCGTAAGCGTTTGGAGTGCCAGCCGAGATACTCGCCGTCGAGCGTCGAATCGTAGACGGTAACGTCTTCGGAGTTCCAGAAAGCGTCTTTGGAGTGGATTTCGGCATTGCGGATTTCGACGTCGCGGCAATACTGGAACGAATAATTGCCCTGCTGCCGGTAGTCGGCGATGCGGATATGTTCGCTGTGCATGAAAAGGTAATCGGCCCGGTCGACGCGCACGTTTTTCAGCGACACGTTGCGGCAGTGCCACAGGGTCTCTTGGGCATCGGGCAGTTCGACGTTTTCGAGTTCGATGCCGTCCATTTCGCGAAACATCTTCGGCGCATCGACGTGCGTGTCCGTCATCCGCAGGCCGCGCGAATACCACAGCGCCGCCCGCGCCCCTTCGGTGAAAAGGCAATCGCGGACAGTGAACCCGTCGTTGTGCCAAAACGGATATTTGCCCTCGAAGCGGCAGCCGACTGCCTCGATGTTGCGGCACTCTTTCAGCGCCGATTCGCCGGCGTGGATGACGACACGCTCCAATCGCAAGTCGCGCGACCCGAAAAGCGGACGCTCGCCGCCGTATTCCTGATCCGAAATCGTTTTCATAGTATGATAAGGTCTTCTTCTGTTATTTTCGTTTCGCATTATTGCAGCCGTTCGCGGAAAAAGGCTTCGATGCGGTCGAACGGAATGACCGCCCGATTGTCGTACAAGTCGACGTGCGTCGCACCCGGAACAATCATCAGCTCCTTGTTGTCGCCCTGCAACCGCTTGAAAGCATCCTCGCTGAAATAACGCGAATGGGCCTTTTCGCCGTGAATCATCAGCACGGCGCTGCGGATTTCGTGGCTGTACGCCAGCAAGGGCATGTTGAGAAACGACAACGCCGAAGTTTTGTTCCAACCGCCGTTCGAGTTGAGCGACCGCTCGTGATACCCGCGCGGGGTTTTGTAGTAGGCGTAATAGTCTTTCACCCACCACACGGCATCGTCGGGCAGCGGGTCGACCACCCCGCCGGCCAACGCATAGGAGCCGTTGCGGTAATCCTCCGTCCGCTGGGCATTGAGCTGGCGACGCACTTCGTAACGGGCATCGGCGTCCATCGCGTCGAAATAACCGTTGGCATTGACGCGGCTCATGTCGTACATCGTCGAGGTGACGGTCGCCTTGATACGGGTGTCGATAGCGGCGGCGTTGAGCGCCATGCCGCCCCAGCCGCAGATGCCCAAGATGCCGATGCGTTCGGGGTCGACGTCGGGGCGGGTCGCAAGGTAATCGACCGCCGCGCAAAAATCTTCGGTGTTGATGTCGGGCGAAGCGACGTAACGGGGTTCGCCGCCGCTCTCGCCGGTGAACGAAGGGTCGAACGCAAGGGTCACGAAGCCCCGTTCGGCCAATGTCTGGGCGTACAGTCCGGCCGCCTGCTCCTTGACCGCGCCGAAAGGCCCGCACACGGCGATAGCCGCCGAACGCGCCGAAGCGTTTTTCGGTACATAGAGGTCGCCGACGAGCGCAATGCCGTAACGGTTGTGAAACTCGACCTTGCGGTGATTCACTTCGTCGCTTTTAGAAAATGTTTTGTCCCAGTCGTCCGTCGTCGGGAGGGTGTTTCGCGAGTTGTTTTGCATAGTACATCGGTTTAGCGGAGCGGTCGCCAGCACAAGGGCGAACGCCCCAATCAACAATTTTCCGAATTTCATTCGATTCATTTTTCGAGCTGCGCACAAAGATAGGCAGAAGCGTTCATCTTTGCAAACCTGCGCGCGGTCCCAGCGTCCGAAAGCCCCCGCAGCGTGCCTACGAAAAACGGAGGCGCACGTTCGGTGCACCTCCGTTTGCCGACGGATATTCAGAAAAATCCGTCGTTTACCTCGCAATCATGCGGCAATACTTTTCGTAGCGTCCCAACACGTCGTCCACATAGGCCAGCGTATGCCCGCTGCCCGTGAAGCGTCCGCACTCGACCACTTCGCAGTCGTAGTACGCAGGGTCGGCCTTCAAGGTCAGGTAGCGCGCCACGACCTCCCACGAATCGGGATTCTCGCCGTAATAGCGTGCCAGCCGCCGCGCATCCTGCACATGGCCCAATCCGCCGTTGTAAGCGGCCAGAATCATCGAAAGGCGGTCGTCCGCCGGTGTCTCGGCCGAAAACCGGAACGAAGCGGCGAGTTTCAACAGCAGTTTGTTCGCCAGCCAGACGTTGGTGGCCGGTTCAGCCGATTTCTCGGCCGGCACGTTGAAATACCGCGCCACCGAAGGCATGATTTGCATCAGTCCCCGCGCGCCTTTCCGCGACACGAGGTCGGCCCGGAAGCGCGACTCGTGGTAGGCGATGGCCGACAACAACCGCCAGTCGTTGCCCTCCTGCTCGCTGATGTTGCGGATGATGGCGTCGTAGGCCGAGATGACGTAATCGCCCTCGCGCAACAGCGGATTGGAGTACGGCATCGACTCGTCGTCGAGCGACACGACGGGCACGCCGAAGCGGGCGTCGAACCCGTAAAAAGTAGTCAGAATCGTTAAGAACGCAAAAGTCAGAATCGTTTTTTTCAACATAAAAATCCGTATTGCGGGCAGCTCTCCACGTGCCGTGCAGTACGCTAATCGTAGAATCCCCACGAGATGCCGATCTTGAACATGCCCGGGTTCAGCGGATAACCCGCTGCGGAGAAATAGGCCCCCGAACCGAACAATCCTTTGTTCAGATGCTGATATTTCAGGAATATCCGCATTCTCTTCCACTTCGCCATGACGAACAAATCCACGTAGGGGTAGCCCCCCACCTCGATTTCGCGCTGGTTGTAGAACGCCGACAAAGCGGGATTGAAGCCGGGCGCGTAATAATCCGTATGGAAACGGCCGTCCAATCCGATTTGCAGGCGCAATACGTCGCGCACCGCCCAAAACTCGTAGTAATACGAGAGGAATGCGCTCAAAAGCGGAACGGGTACGACTTGCTGATCCGTACTCCACTGCAACAATGCCCTGTGATCCAAATGAAGTCCGCCGAGGCGAAAATCTTTGCGGGCGTACACACTCGTGAGGCTGACGTTCCCGCCCGACTGGGCGATGCGGCTGTCGGCATCGTAGTAGATTTTGCTGTCGACCACGCCGAACCGTGCCCCCGCCTCGAAAGCGTAATCGGGCACCTCGAACTTCACCTCGAAACGAGTTTCATGCTCCTTGTCCAAAGGAGCCGACCACACATAGTGGTTCGAGAGTAGATTCTCCTGCCAATAGTTGGGCGACCGGCGCTCCAGCGAGAAGCGGCCTTCGAGAATCAGAGGATGTCCGCGAAGAAATCCCGTCAGTGCCACATGGCCGCCGATCGAGAGATCCCCGCCTCGATACCCCGACGGATAGAATTTGAGATTCGCATCCCAATCGAGGTATTTTTTGATTTTTCCGCCTACGGCGCCGTAGGCGAAGTAGCTGGTTTTCGACACTTTGGCATACCGGCCGGAGAGGTACGCCGTGCGGGCGAACTGCCCATAGGTGTGCAGGTCGATGCCGATTCCTGCATCAATCGTGCCGACCACGCCGTTGCGGTCCCACGGCTGGGCCTGCACGAAAAAGCGGTTCGAGATGACCCGTTCGTACAACGAATCGCGCGTCGTCTGCGGGTCGATGTACCAGTCCTTGTAGTATTCGTACTGGGCCGACGCGAACGAGCCGTCGGGGTTGCGGTGGTCGCGTTCGTCGGTGTAGGGGGCGCGGATGTCGCTGTACACCTTGCTCCACGAATTGTACTCGAACGAATGGCCCACGTACACCGCCGTAAGTCCGGCCATCGAGAAATCCTCCTCGCTCATCCGCCGCAGCGGGATACCGTAGGACTGGGTGACGAAAAAGGCGTTGTTGCGGTAGGTGTTCCGGGCTTTGGCGTCGGCCAGCTTCATCGGCACGCCCGAAGGCATCTCGAAGGTCGTGTCGGCAATGGCCCAAGCTCCGACGGCCCCGCCGTTCTCCTGCTTTTCGATGTGGTTATTGAAATACCCCGCATGCACGGCATAGCGTTTTCCGGTATGGCTCACGGCGACCGAGAGGTTGTGGTTCTTGGTGCGCGACCACAGATACTGGCCGCGTGTGCCGCGCGACTTGTAGTCGACGTTGAAACCGGTCGACGGAGAGACGTTCTGCGCGTGCATGATGTTGAAATTCTCCTCGCGAAAACGCTTTTGCCCCGACTCGATGTAGGTCATGCGCAGCAGCGGCCGTTTGGAGTTGTAGAACGGCACGTTCTCCATCGTATAAGTATAGGCGTAGTAGGGGCTCGCGAACTCGAAATCGAAATCCTGCGGCCGACGGAAATAGTCGAACGGCAGTGTAGCCTGCCCCAACGCTCCCTGCGCGATGTCGCCGACATCCTCGCGGTAGAACGGATAGTCGATGCGCCAGTCGGTCAGCGTGGTGTCGAGCGGCTGGATGTCCACACGGTTGTACTCGCGGCGGATGTTCCACTTAAAGTTGTTCAGCGCGCGAATCGAATCGCTGAAAAAGTAGGATTCGAGCGGTTTGCGGGTGCGTTTCTCTTTTTTGGTCGTGTCGGCGCGGTTTTGGTCTTCGCCCTCCTCGCCCGTCTCCTCGTAGGGATTCGAGCCGTAGAGGTTGGTGCCGCGCCCCTCCTGCTGGGCTCGCATCAGGTCGCGGGCATTGAATCGCTGGGCATGCACCGTCGCGGGCATCGCGCAAAGCAACGCCGCCGCAAGGCCGATGATTCCCGTCAGTCGATTCATGCGCCACGAAGATTTATTCGTCCGTCTTGCGGAGAATCCACCAACGGAGGGTCGAAATGGCCACATAAGCCACGAGCACAACCGGAATAGCGCGCACTTGCAACGTCGCGAGCAGTACCACGCAAAGCAGCAGAAAAGCGTAACGCAGCTCGTTGCCTTTCCAGCCGAAGCCCTCGAATTTGAGCGAAAACATGCGGATGGGCGAAATCATCAGTGCGGCCACGAGCACTGCCACGAGCAGCACGGCTTCGCGCGGCATGGTCAGCCCGTTGCACTCGGCCAGCAGCCCCAGCGACCCACACAGCAGGGCGGCAGCGGGCGACGGCAGGCCGCAAAATTCGGTGTGCTGCGTGTCGTCGATATTGAATTTAGCCAGCCGCAGCGCGGCGAACACCGCCACGACGAATACCCCGAACGCCGCAATCTCCGCCCCCGTACCGGCAGGCATCCACAGCGCGGGCATCCGGCCGTAGAGCACATAGAGGATGACGGAGGGTAGCAACCCGAACGAAATATCGTCGGCCAACGAATCCAGTTCGCCGCCGATGGGCGAACTCTGCCGCAGGAGCCGCGCGGCGAAGCCGTCGAAAAAGTCGAACGCGGCGGCGGCCGCCATGAAAGCGAATGCGCCGGACAACGCACCCCGTGTCAGCGCCACGACCACCCCGACAGCCCCGCAGAGCAGGTTCATCGACGTGAGCAGATTGGGTACGGTGAAGAGTTTTATTTTCATGCTTCCTCGAAAACGTGTCGTAACAAGCGGCAAAGTTACGAAAATTTTTCGATTTCGGCTTCTTCCCGCCCGCACCGGCCAAACAAACGCCGAATAAACTTGTTTTTGCCCGCGCTTATTGCTATCTTTGTCGGGTCGGGCAACCGACAGACATATTTTTTAGTGAAAGTGTTTTCGCGCTTGTCCTAAACGGGAAATGTGGAAGTTTTTCAAAATAGCAGGACAACGAACGGCGCTCACTGCTTGTTCAGATTGGCATGCTTGCAATGCCCTCTGTTCAAGTGTGGAGTATCTGTATCGTTTATTGCTATTCAGGTTATTCCACAACCTCCCGTTTAATAAACGAAATCCGGCTCCACACTTTCCGTTTAATACGAACGCCGCAAGGGGTCGACGGCAACCAAATTACCATTCTGTTTTTATGAAACACTTATCCAAACTGTTGGCACTCCTACTGATTGCAGGGGCGCGGGTCGCGTGCTCGAAAGACGAGGTACCCGAACCCAACCGACCCCCGCTCGACTCCAGCGGCAACATCCAATTCCCCGATGTCAAT
>CAMWYI010000023.1 GCA_947178455.1 uncultured Alistipes sp.
GGGCGACAAGATGGCCGGACGTCACGGTAACAAAGGTATCGTGGCGAAGGTCGTGCGCGACGAGGACATGCCGTTCTTGGAGGACGGTTCGATTGTCGACATCGTGCTGAACCCGCTGGGCGTGCCCTCGCGTATGAACTTGGGCCAGATTTACGAGGCCGTGCTCGGTTGGGCCGGTCGCGAACTGGGCGTGAAGTTCGCAACGCCGATTTTCGACGGTGCTTCGCTCGAACAGATCAACGAGTACGTTGCCCAAGCGGGTCTCCCGCGCAGCGGCCGCACCTATCTGTATAACGGCGAAACGGGCGAACGGTTCGACCAGCCCGCTACGGTCGGCGTGACCTACTTCTTGAAACTGGGCCACATGATCGACGACAAGATGCACGCACGTTCCATCGGTCCGTACTCGCTCATCACCCAGCAGCCGTTGGGCGGTAAGGCGCAGTTCGGCGGTCAGCGTTTCGGTGAGATGGAGGTTTGGGCGCTCGAAGGTTTCGGCGCCGCCAACATCCTGCAAGAGATTCTGACCGTGAAGTCCGACGACGTGACGGGCCGTGCGAAGGCTTACGAAGCGATCGTCAAGGGCGACAACCTGCCCAAGCCGGGCATCCCCGAAGCGATGAACGTCCTGCTGCACGAGTTGCGCGGTCTGGCGCTGTCCATCAAATTGGAGTAGTATTTTAGTAAACAACGAGGAAAGAACAAAGTCCTATGTCAAGCAAAGACAATAAAGCGAATACCGGTTACAGCCGTATTTCGATCGGTCTGGCTTCGCCCGAAGAGATTTTGGCGCAGTCGAGCGGCGAGGTGCTCAAGCCGGAGACCATCAACTACCGTACCTACAAACCCGAACGCGACGGTCTGTTCTGCGAGCGGATTTTCGGTCCGGTGAAAGACTACGAGTGCCACTGCGGTAAGTACAAGCGTATCCGTTACAAGGGCATCGTCTGCGACCGCTGCGGTGTGGAGGTGACCGAGAAAAAGGTGCGTCGCGAACGTATGGGGCATATTTCGTTGGTCGTGCCGGTGGTGCATATCTGGTATTTCCGGTCGCTGCCCTCGAAAATCGGCTATCTGCTGGGGATTCCGACCAAGAAACTCGAAGCTATCATCTACTACGAGCGTTACGTGGTCATCAATGCCGGCGCCGCTTCGGAGCAGGGCATCGAGAAACTGGCGACGCTCTCCGAAAAGGAGTACCTCGACGTGTTGGCCGCTCTGCCGAAGGGCAACCAGTCGCTCGACGACAGCGACCCCAACAAGTTCATCGCCCAAATGGGTGCCGAGGCTATCTATACGCTGCTGAAAGAGGTGGATTTGGACTCGATGTCCTATGCCCTGCGGCATAAGGCGTCGACCGAAACCTCGATGCAGCGCAAGGCCGAAGCCCTCAAACAGCTGAACGTCATCGAGTCGTTCCGTGCGTCGGAGGGCAAGAACCGTCCCGAATGGATGGTGTTGAGCGTCATTCCGGTCATTCCGCCCGAGTTGCGTCCGTTGGTGCCGCTGGACGGCGGCCGTTTCGCGACGTCGGATTTGAACGACCTCTATCGTCGTGTCATCATCCGCAACAACCGTCTGAAACGATTGATCGAAATCAAGGCGCCCGAAGTCATCCTGCGCAACGAAAAGCGCATGTTGCAGGAGGCCGTCGATTCGCTGTTCGACAACTCGCGCAAGAGCAATGCCGTGAAGAACGAATCGAACCGCCCGTTGAAATCGCTGTCCGATTCGCTGAAAGGCAAGCAGGGTCGTTTCCGTCAGAACCTGCTCGGTAAGCGCGTCGACTATTCGGCCCGTTCGGTCATCGTCGTCGGCCCCGAGCTGAAGATGCACGAAATGGGTATTCCCAAAGATATGGCCGCCGAACTTTATAAGCCGTTCATCATCCGCAAACTCATCGAGCGCGGTATCGTGAAGACGGTCAAGTCGGCCAAGAAAATCATCGACCGCAAAGACCCCGTGATTTGGGGCATCTTGGAAAATGTCATCAAGGGACACCCTGTGTTGATGAACCGTGCCCCGACGTTGCACCGTTTGGGTATTCAGGCGTTCCAGCCCAAGCTCATCGAGGGCAAGGCCATGCAGTTGCACCCGCTGGCTTGTACGGCATTCAACGCCGACTTCGACGGCGACCAGATGGCCGTGCACTTGCCGTTGGGCAATGCCGCCATTTTGGAGGCGCAGTTGCTGATGCTCGGTTCGCACAACGTGTTGAACCCCGCCAACGGTGCGCCGATTACCGTGCCGTCGCAGGACATGGTGCTCGGTCTGTACTACATCACCAAACCCCGCAAGGGCATGAAAGGCGAGGGTCTGACGTTCTACGGCCCCGAAGAGGCTATCATCGCCTACAACGAGCAGCGTGCCGACTTGCACGCCCTCGTGAAGTGCTTGGTCGACGACATCGACGAGCAGGGCAATCCCGTGCAGGTGGTCAAGGAGACGACTATCGGCCGAATCCTCTTCAATCAGGTGGTGCCCAAAGAGGTGGGCTTCATCAACGAAGTGCTGACCAAACGGTCGTTGCGCGACATCATCTCCGTCGTCATGAAAAAGGCCGGTGCCGACAAGGTGGCCGCGTTCCTCGACGACATCAAGGACATGGGTTACCGCATGGCTTTCCAAGGCGGTCTGTCGTTCAACCTCGATGCCGTCATCGTTCCCGACCAAAAGGAACAGCTCGTGCAGGAGGGCTACGAACGTGCCGACGCCATTATGGATGACTACAACATGGGTCTCATCACCAACAACGAGCGTTACAACCAGATTATCGATGTTTGGACGAACATCAACACCAAACTGACGAAGGTCGTAATCGACACGCTGGTGCAGGACAACGACGGTTTCAACCCCGTTTACATGATGCTCGACTCCGGTGCGCGCGGTTCCAAAGAGCAGATCCGTCAGTTGAGCGGTATGCGCGGTCTGATGGCCAAACCGCAGAAATCGGGCGTCGAGGGCGGCCAGCAGGTCATCGAGAACCCGATTTTGTCCAACTTCAAGGAGGGTCTGTCGGTGTTGGAGTACTTCATTTCGACGCACGGCGCCCGCAAGGGTCTGGCCGATACGGCGTTGAAGACGGCCGATGCCGGTTATCTGACCCGTCGTCTGGTCGACGTGGCACAGGATATCATCATCAACGAGGAGGATTGCGGCACGCTGCGCGGTTTGACGGCTACGGCCATCAAACGCAACGACGACGTGGTGCAGACCTTGTACGACCGCATTTTGGGCCGCACGGCGTTGAACGACATCGTGCATCCGCTGACGGGCGAAGTGCTTTGCAAGGCGGGCGAGGAGATTACCGAGCCGATTGCCGAAGCTATCGAAAAATCGCCGCTCGAATCGGTCGAAATCCGTTCGGTGCTGACCTGCGAGGCGCGTCACGGCGTCTGCGCGAAGTGCTACGGCCGCAACTTGGCTACGGCACGCATGGTGCAGAAAGGCGAGGTGGTCGGTGTCATCGCGGCACAGTCTATCGGTGAGCCGGGTACGCAGCTGACCCTCCGTACGTTCCACGTCGGTGGTGTCGCCGGCGGTACGGCAGTCGAAACTAACGTCGTTTCCAAGTACGAAGGTCGCCTCGACATCGAGGAGCTGCGCACCGTCAAGGGCAAGAACTCCGCAGGCGAGGCTATCGACATCGTGATTTCGCGTCAGTCGGAGTTCCGCATCGTCGACCCGAAGACCGAAATCGTACTCTATACCCACGCTTTGCCCTATGGTTCGACCCTTTTCATGGCGGCCGGTTCGACGGTCAAGAAGGGCGACCTGATTTGCGAATGGGATCCGTACAACGCCGTGATTATCTCGGAGAACGAGGGTCGTGCGGTGTACGACAGCGTTATCGAGGGCGTGACCTATCGCGACGAACGCGACGAACAGACGGGTCTGTCGGAAAAGGTGGTCATCGAATCGAAAGACCGCATGAAGAACCCCGTCATCAAAATCGTGGACAAGAATGGCGAGGAGGTCAAACAGTACAACCTGCCTGTGGGTGCGCACGTCGTCGTCAAGGACAACGCCCGCATCAAGGCCGGCGATATCCTCATCAAAATTCCGCGCGTGGTCGGCAAGTCCGGCGGCGATATCACCGGCGGTCTGCCGCGTGTCACGGAGCTGTTCGAGGCCCGCAACCCGTCCAATCCGGCTATCGTGTCGGAAATCGACGGCGAAGTTTCGTTCGGCAAAATCAAGCGCGGTAACCGCGAAATCATCGTCACGTCGAAACAGGGCGACGAGAAACGCTACTTGGTGCCTCTGTCGCGCCAAATCGTCGTGCAGGAGAACGACTTTGTGAAGGCCGGCGGCGCTTTGTCGGACGGTGCTATCACGCCGTCGGACATCCTGAACATTCTCGGCCCGACGCGTGTGCAGGAGTACATCGTCAACGAGGTGCAGGAGGTCTACCGCATGCAGGGCGTGAAGATCAACGACAAGCATTTCGAGGTAATCGTTCGCCAGATGATGTCGAAGGTGAAAATCGAAGATCCGGGCGATACCCGATTCTTCGAGGACCAGATTGTCGACAAATGGGAGTTCATGGATGTGAACGACGAGTTGTTCGACAAGGTAGTCGTAACCGATGCCGGAGATTCGACGGCTTTGCAGCCCGGACAAATCGTCTCGGTGCGCAAGTTGCGCGATGAAAATTCGAGCCTGACCCGTCGCGATTTGCGTCCGGTGCAGGTGCGCGACATCGTACCGGCCACTTCGACGCAGATTTTGCAGGGTATCACCCGTGCGGCTTTGCAGACGTCGAGCTTCATTTCGGCGGCTTCGTTCCAAGAGACCACCAAGGTGCTCAACGAGGCGGCTATCCAAGCGAAGACCGACCCGCTGGAAAATCTCAAAGAGAACGTCATCTGCGGACACAAGATTCCGGGCGGTACGGGTCTCCCCGAGTACGAAAATCTTTTCGTGGGGGCCACTGCCGACATCGAATCCTTGCGTCAGGCGCAGTAGCGATTTTCGCAACGCACATACCGAATCGGGCCGCTGTTCGCAGCGACCCGATTTTTTATTCGGCGGGCGGCGTTTCGGCAGCGCGAAATTTTGGTACTCCGCCCGACTTGTGCTATTTTTGTGCGAACAACTCCGAACTTCCATGATACCGAAACCCGAACGGGAGCGCATCATCGCGCTCATGAATCGCGAAGTGGTGCCCGCTATCGGGTGCACCGAACCCATTGCCGTAGCGTTGTGCACGGCGCGGGCCGTCGAAGAACTCGGCACGCTGCCCGAACGCATCGAGGTGCGGTTGAGCGCCAACATTCTGAAAAACGCGATGGGGGTCGGTATTCCGGGAACGGGCGGCATGATCGGGTTGCCTATCGCTGTTGCGCTCGGGGCGTCGGTCGGTAAATCGGCCTATCGGCTCGAAGTGTTGCGCGACGTAACCCCCGAAGCCGTAGAGCGCGGACGGCAGTACATCGCCGAAAAACGTATCGCTATCGCGCTCAAAGAGGGTATCGACGAAAAACTATACATCGAGACGGAAGTTTCGGCCAAAGGGCACACGGCAGTGGCCGTGATTGCCGGAGGGCATACGCGGTTCGTCTACGTGGCGCACGACGGTGCGGCGACGCTGGACGAACGCACCCCCGCGACGGCCGAAACCGCCAGCGAGGAGGTGGCTCTTTCGCTTGCCCGCGTGTGGGAGTTCGCCACGACTGCGCCGGTCGACGAACTGCGCTTCGTGCTCGAATCGAGCCGCCTGAACAAGGCGGCCGCCGAACAGGCTTTTACGGGCGATTACGGCCATAGCGTCGGCCGCACGCTCCGCCGCGAACGGGAACTGAAAGTCATGGGCGACAGCATCTTTTCGCGCATCCTCTCCTATACTTCGGCGGCCTGCGATGCCCGCATGGCCGGTGCGATGATTCCGGTCATGAGCAATTCGGGCAGCGGCAATCAAGGCATTGCGGCGACGCTGCCGGTGGTGGTCTATGCCGAGCAGACCGGGGCCACCGAAGAACAGACCGTGCGGGCGTTGGCGTTGAGCCACCTGACCGTGATTTACATCAAACAGAGTTTGGGGCGCCTCTCGGCGTTGTGCGGCTGCGTCGTGGCGGCTACGGGGTCGAGCTGCGGCCTTACTTACTTGATGGGCGGCGATTACGACCGTGTCGTGGCGTCGGTGAAGAACATGATTGCCAATCTGACGGGCATGATTTGCGACGGCGCGAAGCCGAGTTGTGCCATGAAGCTGATGAGCGGCGTTTCGACGGCCGTGCTGTCGGCGATGATGGCGATGGACGGTCATTGCGTGACGCCGGTCGAAGGCATCATCGAGGAGGATGTAGACCGCTGCATCCACAACCTGACCCACATCGGCCGCGACGGCATGAACGAGACCGACCGCATGGTGCTCGACATCATGACGCACAAGCATAATTCCTGAAAAAAGGGGCATCCGATGCCGTCGGATGCCCCTCTCCAAGTGAACATTTTATCTAAACAACTATCGGTGTTTCGTCGTATCGGCCGCTGAATCCTCTTTTGCGGCCTTCGCGGCTGTCGGTGCCGTGCTTTTCGCGGCGGGTTTGGCGGCAGCAGCGGGTACTTTGCGGTTTTTCTGTACCGTGATGTTTACGTCGTTCTCGCGCTCTTGGATGTTGATAGAGTAGCTTTCGAGCGCTTCGAGCTGCTGTTCCAGTTCTTCCATATCCGGCCGTACCCGTTCGACGCGTTCGTTGCGGGGTTGGAACAATCGGTACAGGTCGGTCGTGTGGGAACGGACGCCCAACACCATGCACGTGGCGATGGTTATGGCCCACAACAGAAAGGTCGACAGAATGGTCTTGCTGTTGGGCTTGCGCGAGGCGATGAGGCACATTAGCACGTAAATCAGCAGGAACACGGGAATCAAGGCAATCAGGATGCCGGTAATCGGCAGCCAAATGGAAAAATCGCCCGAAGTGGTGTGCAGGAACTCGTGTCCGCCCACGCCCACGCACAGCAGACCGATAATCAGCCCGCAGGCGAGGAGTATCAACCCGAAGACGAGCATTCCGGCAAAGAGTTTCATCAGAATCACCGCGATTTTTCCGAATATCGACACGGCTTCGGCGATGACCGATTTCGCTTTGCTGTCCACGTCGTTGGCGGCGGCCGCGGCGGCTACCGAACGGGGTGTGATGGGTTCGCCGTTCATTTCGAGTTTCTGCCGCGCCGAACGCGCCACCGGCACGGCGAACCACATGATGAGGTAGCTGAGCAGGAAGACGCCGAAGATGTTTTCAAAGAGATTCGACAGCCAGTAGGGGTGCCGAATCACGATGTCGAGAATCAACGGCACGAACATCCCGAATCGAATCCACACGGCGTCGATGCCGAAATACTTGCCCAGACCGGTGCAGACGCCGCCTAATTTGGCACCATCCATGTCGCGATACAACCGGCGCGGAATGCGCGGCGATTCGGATTGCAGGTCGGCATCGGGATTGGCGTCGCCCTCTTTGTCGGAAATATCCTCTGCGCTGCCCAGCTGGCCGATGATGTTCAGCACCAGCGGTTTCTCGACGACCCGTCCGCCGTCTTGCGCCGACAGGATCAGTTCGGCGATGCGGGCTTCGATATCGGCGACGATTTCCGTGCCGTCGGGCGAGTTGCGATAGGCTTGCCGGAGGCTCTCCAAGTAGTGCTCCAACGCTTCGTAGGCGTCAACGTCCAGTGTGAAAGCGACGCCCGATATGCTGCATTTTTTGACTTCGTTCATGATGACAAATCGTTTTTCAGGATTAGCGTTTCCGAACCGAGCCGCCCGACGAGACCTGTTTTTCGACCGAGCAGTCGCCCTTGTATTCGACCGATGCGCCGCTCGACGCTCGGACTGTCAGTTGTTCGGTGCAGGTCACTTCGGCCGATGCACCGCTCGACACTCCGATGTTGCACGTGCGGGCGACCAGTCCGAATGCTTCGAGTTCTGCCCCCGAAGAGATACTGGCTTTGAAGGTCGCCGCTTTGCCCGACAACTCAGCCTCCGAACCGCTCGACAGCTTGATGTCGCACGAGCCGAAATCGGCCGCCGCCTGCAACTCCGTGCCGCTCGACAGGACGATGGTGCAAGCGTCGGCTTTCAGCGCGGCGTCCATCGACGCGCCGCTCGACAGCAGGATTTTCATCGTCCGGGCTTTCAGTGCGCTTCTGGTGCGGATTTCAGCCCCGCTCGATGCCGTTATCGAAGCGATTTTGCCGGTGTTGGGTACCTGCACCTTGACGTCCATGTTGCGGATGTTCACGGCGGCGTCGATGCCGATGGTCAAGGTACCGTTTTTCGCTTCGACCACGACGTATTCCATTACGTTGTCGTTGGCCGTGATGACGATTTCGTCGGTGATGCCGATGACGACCTCCACGCCGCGCGACGCGGCGATGGCGTCGAATGCGGGCGCTTTCAGTGTCTTGGTGACGAGCGTATTGCTCCCTTTGACGGTGGTCTGCCGACTGCCCGAAACGACGGAGATGTGCCGCGACCGTGCGGCTACGTCCGAAACGTTGCACAACAGACCCAGCAGCAGGCCGAGCATGACGATGATTTTCAAAAACAGGGTTTTCATAATATCAAGAAGGTTTTTTAAGCGGGTTGATTATCTGCGTTTCCGTGTCGGACGGCCCGAATCTGGGCGACCAGTTCTTCCCACGCGGCATCGAGCGAGGCGAGGTATTCGCGTCCTTTGTCCGTGAGCATGTAGAATTTGCGCGGCGGGCCCTGCGGCGACTCCTCCCAGCGGTAGGTGAGCAGTCCGGCATTCTTCTGCCGCGTGAGAATAGGGTAGAGCGTACCCTCGACCACGATCATCTCCGACTGTTTCAGCTCGGCGATGATTCTCGGAGCATAGGAGTCCCCGCGCGAGAGAATCGCAAGGATGCAATACTCCAAAATTCCTTTGCGCATTTGCGCTTTTACGTTCTCTTCCGTCATGATGGTCATGCGTTTTTCGATTTTTTGTTCCGCACGTCGAATTTCCGTGCAGGTTCTTCGGGGATGATAATCCATAGGATGACATAAATCCAAATGGAGATGCCGCCGAAGAGGATGAGCAGCAGCGTGACCAACCGCAACACGCTGGCGTCGCCGTCGATGTATTCGGCCAAGCCGCCGCATACACCCGCAATCGACCGGTTTTCGCGCGAACGATACAATTTTCGGTAGGCGGGTTGTGCATCTTGTTCGTCGGTCGTCGATTGGCCGTGCCGCGCACCGAAGCAGTCGGGGGTGCCGAGCCGGTCAATAGCGGCCCGCACCATGTCGAGCGAAACGACATACATGGGCGAAGGGACTTTTTCGCGGAGGATTTCGCCCATGCGGGTTTCGAGGTCGGCTTCCGTTTCGGTGTCGTCGTCGGGCAGCCGGTCGCGGATGTCGTCGAAATAGTCGCGCAGCATCCGGTAGGCGTCTTCGTCGAGCGTGAACGGCATCGACCCGATATTCACGTTTACTGTCTGTTTCCTGGCTTTCTGAATCTGTTTACACGTTCTCGTCCGCAAATTTCCTTGCGCGTTCGATTATTTTCACGATGCAAATATAATGCACTTTTTTATATTATGCAATACATAGTACTAAAATTTGATAAAATTTTTGCCGAAGTCTTCGTATGTAAAGGCTTCGGCTTGTTGATTTTTATTCCGCAATCACACCCGAACCGACCAGTTCGTCGCTGTCGTACCACGCTGCGAACTGACCCGCCGTGATACCGCGCTGCGGCTCGTCGAAAACGAGGTAGACACCCGAATCGCGCACATAGAGCACTGCTCCCTGCAACGGCTGACGATAACGAATGCGCACCGCGTAACGGCGGCTCTCGCCGACCCGCAACGCCTGCGCCGGAACGACCCAATGCAACTCGTTGGGCTCGATGCGCAGCGCCGGACGCCACAATCCGGGGTGGCTGTCCCCCTCGCCGACATAAATCGCGTTGGCCTCGACGTCGGTCGCCAAAATGAACAACGACTCCTTGCGGCCGCCGATGCCCAGCCCCTTGCGTTGGCCGATGGTGTAGAAATGCGCTCCGTTGTGCTCGCCGATTTTCTTGCCGTCGCGCACGGTATAGCGCCACGCCGCCGCCCATGCGGTCAGTTGCGCATCGGTCGGCTCGACGGCCGACGGGTCGCAGACCTCGCGCCGAGCATATTTGGGCCATGTCGGCAGGATTTCGTGGATATTGCCTTTGCGGGCCACGAGTTTCTGTTGCAGGAACACCGGCAAATCGACCTTGCCGACGAAACAGATGCCCTGCGAATCCTTGCGTTTGGCCGTCGCAAGCCCCTGTTCCTCGGCGATGCGGCGCACTTCGGGTTTTATTAAATGGCCGATAGGGAACAGCGCGTAACGCAACTGCTCCTGCGAAAGCTGGCACAGAAAATAGCTTTGGTCTTTGTTGGGGTCGGAGCCCGCCAACAGATGAAAGACAGGTGCTCCGGCGGCATCGGTTGTCACGGTCTTGCGGCAATAATGGCCCGTCGCGACGAACTCGGCGCCCAGCTTCAAGGCCTCGCGCAGAAAGACGTCGAATTTGATTTCGCGGTTGCACAGCACATCGGGATTAGGCGTGCGGCCCCGTTCGTACTCGGCGAACATGTAGTCGACCACCCGCGTGCGATAGTCGGCCGAGAGGTCGACGACATGCAGCGGAATATCCAGCTTTTTGGCGACCAACTCGGCGAAAACTCGGTCGTCGTGCCAAGGGCAGTCGCCCTCCAACGTGCCGGTCGTGTCGTGCCAGTTCACCATGAAAAGGCCGATTACCTCGTGCCCCTGCTGTTTGAGCAGGTAGGCGGCCACCGACGAATCGACGCCGCCCGAAAGTCCTACAACCACCCGTGCCATAGCGTTATTTCTCCATATTCAACAATCCTTCGGGCAGTACCAGCCGCAACGAGCGGCCCTCGAAGTCGATGTGTGCGAAAAATTCGTCGGCCGCAGGCACCAGCACGCGGCGGCCGTCGATTTCCAACTCGAACAGCGGATTGGTCTCGCTGTCGTAATACTCTGTCACCCGTCCGGCGAACGACTGCGGTTCACCCTCGACGCGCGTTTCAATGCCCGACACGGCGAATCCGACCAAATCCTCCAAATAGAACTCGTCGTCGTCCGTCGCGGGTTCGGACACGGCCACGCGGAACTCCGCACCGAGAAATTCCTGCACCCTCCGCTCGGTATCCAAGTCGGCGAACGTCGCAACGGCCCCCGACGCCCCGCGCCGCTCGAAGCGTTCGCAATAGAGCGGCACCTCCAACTCGTCGACGGTGACGAACAACGGCGTGTCGGTCGCAAAATCGTCGGGAAATGCGCCGTACAACGACAGCATCACGCTGCCGCCCGTGCCGAAAAGCCGGTTGATGCGACCGGCAGGCACTTTCTTCGAGTCGGCCCGGCAATCCGAGCCGGAGCTATTTTTCGACGAACGAGTCATAATCGGGAATAGAAAAAAACGGCAAATTCCCTTGCGGGGATTCGCCGTTCTTATCGAATTTGCTAATGCGTTATTCCGCAGCGGTTTCCGTAGCTTCTTCGGCAGCCGGAGCTTCGGGAGCTTCCTCCGTCGTTTCTGCTGCTGCTTCGGCAGCCTCTTCGGTTGCTTCGGCCTCTTTCGCAGCGGCTTCGGCGGCAGCCTTCTTCTCGGCGATGGCCTTTGCACGCTCCTCGTTCACTTTGGCTTCCGCCGTCAGACGGGCTTTCTGTGCCGATTTCGCATCCGAAGCGACTTTGTTGGTCTTCGCCTCGATTTTGCCGCTCTTGGCGTCGAGCCACTTGTTGAAGCGGGCTTCGGCTTCGGTTTCCGTGAAAGCACCTTTGGCGACACCGCCCAGCAGGTGTTTCTTGTAAAGTACGCCCTTGTACGAGAGAATCGCCCGACAAGTGTCCGTAGGTTGTGCGCCTTTGAGTAACCAACCCAGAGCCTTCTCGAAGTTCAGGTCGATCGTAGCAGGATTCGTGTTGGGGTTGTAGGTACCCAACTTTTCGATGAATTTACCATCACGTGGCGCTCTGCTATCTGCGGCAACGATGTGGTAGAAAGCGTAGCCTTTCTTACCGTGACGTGCCAAACGAATTTTAACAGCCATTGATTAAATGGATTTTTATTAAAAATTAAACAAATGCGCTCAACCCCGTCGTCGGGAATTCGAGCCTGCAAATGTAGGCAATTTTTTCGGGTCGGCAAAATAAACCGGAAATTTTTTCTACCTTTGCAGACGTCTTTGTCGGCTCGTTGGCACATACGATTGTCTGCACGATTGTTCATACGATTGTCCATACGACCGCCAAAAGCACAGAAACCAATTTAATAAAAAGGTTCCGTAGCTCAGTTGGATAGAGCAACAGCCTTCTAAGCTGTGGGTCTCGGGTTCGAATCCCGACGGAATCACCCTGTTAAGAACAGGGTTTTAAGCGCTACGAGCGGTCATGGGGCTTCGGAAGATTTGGATGCGCTCTCACCGCCCCGTTAAGAACAGGGTTTTAGGCGCGATAGACCGTTATCCGGCCTCGCAAAGTTTCTGTGCCGTTACCGCTTTATCACTGCGGCTCTTTCGTGCCGCGCGGGTCTCCGCAGGCCGCGCCCCTTGTGCGATTCATACGGAATTTGAGTAAAAAATCCTATCTTTGTAAAACGAAAACTCCGTTTTATGAAACCGAACCTTTTGCTACTTCATGCCGGTGCGATGCTGCTCGCGCTCTCCGCAACGGCCACACTCGCAGCTCCCGCCACGCACGGTAAATTGGAATACGACGCTCCCGCCGCCAACTGGAACGAAGCCCTGCCCGTCGGCAACGGACGGCTCGGCGCGATGGTCTTCGGCGGGCCCGCCGTCGAACGGTTCCAACTCAACGAAGAGACCATTTGGGCCGGCAAACCCAACGCCGCCCATAGGCCCGAAACGGCCCGCACGATACCCGAAGTGCGCCGCCTGATTTTCGAGGGCAAATACACCGAAGCGCAGCAGCTGGCCGACCGCAAAATCATGCCGACCCACCGCGACGGCTACAATTCGGGTATGCCTTACCAGACTTTCGGCGACCTCTACCTGTCGTTCCCCGAACACGCCGACTACACCGACTACCACCGCGAATTGTCGCTCGATTCGGCCCGCACGACCACTACCTACACGGTCGGCGGTACGACGTTCCGCCGCGAGGTGTTCGCTTCGTTCACCGACCCCGTCATCGTCGTGCGGCTCACCGCATCCGACAAGGGGCGTATCCGCTTCACGGCCAATTATGCCACGCCGCAACCCGACGTAACCGTCGCCGCCGTCGGCCACGAACTCGTTTTGAACGGTACGACCGGTTCGCACGAGGGTGTACGCGGGGGCGTGCCGTTCGAGGGCCGCACCCGTATCGTCACGGAGGGCGGCCGCATCCTCGCCAAAGACGGCACGCTGACCGTGTTGGATGCCGATGCCGCGACGCTCTACATCGCCATTGCGACCGGATTCAACGACTACACCGACATTTCGGGCGACCCCGCCCAACGGACACAGGCGCACCTGACCCAAGCATTAAGTAAACCCTATCGGCAGGCGGTCGAGGAGCACACCCGACGCTTCAAGGAGCAAATGGACCGTGTGCACCTCTATTTGGGCGAGGCGAAGAGCAGCGAGAGCACCGACCGGCGCATCGAACGGTTCGCCGAGACCGACGATGCGCAACTCGTCGCCACCTATTTTCAGTTCGGGCGTTACCTGCTGATTTGCTCGTCGCAGCCCGGCACGCAGGCGGCCACGCTGCAAGGGCTGTGGAACGACAAGCTCTTTCCGTCGTGGGACAGCAAATACACCTGCAACATCAACCTCGAAATGAACTACTGGCCGTCGGAGAGCTGCAACCTCACGGAGTTGAACGAACCGTTGTTCCGGCTCATCGACGAAGTGAGCCGCACCGGCACCGTCACGGCCCGCAAACTCTACGACGCCGACGGCTGGGTGTTGCATCACAACACCGACCTTTGGCGCATCACCACGCCCGTCGACCGAGCTTCCGCCGGACTTTGGGCTTCGGGCGGCGCATGGTTGTGCCGTCACCTGTGGGAGCACTACCTCTACACGGGCGACCTCGAATTTCTGCGCAAGGTCTATCCCACGATGCGCGAAGCGGCCCGCTTCTTCGACTGCACGATGGTGCACGAACCCGAACACGGCTGGCTCGTGGCCTGCCCCAGCTCTTCGCCCGAAAACACCCCGTCCGGCAAACGTTCGACCCTGTACGGCGGTTGCACGATGGACAACCTGCTCATCGGCGACCTTTGGCATATCGTCGTCCGGGCGGCCCACCTGCTCGACACCGACCTCGACTATGCCGCACGGCTCGAAACCCGCATCCGAGAGCTGCCGCCGCTGCAAATCGGCCACTGGGGCCAGTTGCAGGAGTGGATGCACGACTGGGACAACCCCGCAGACAAGCACCGCCACGTGTCGCACCTCTACGGGCTGTTCCCGGGCAATCGGATTTCGGCTTTCCGCACCCCCGAATTGTTCGACGCCGCCCGCACGTCGCTCATCGCACGCGGCGACCCCTCGACGGGTTGGTCTATGGGCTGGAAAGTCTGCTTGTGGGCCCGCCTGCTCGACGGCGACCACGCCTACAAACTCATCACCGACCAGCTCTCTATCGTGCGCGAAGCGAAACGGGGCGGCACCTATCCCAACATGTTCGACGCCCACCCGCCTTTCCAAATCGACGGCAACTTCGGCTGCACGGCGGGCATCGTCGAGATGCTGATGCAGAGCCACGACGGATTTATTCATTTGCTTCCGGCATTGCCGACCGTATGGGCGCAGGAGGGCCGCATCGACGGCATCCGCGCGCGCGGCGGGTTCGAGCTTTCCATAGCTTGGAAAGCGGGCCGCATCACCGAAGTGCGCATCACCTCGCACAACGGCGGCAACTGCCGCCTGCGTTCGCAGACGCCGCTCGTCGGGACCGGTCTCAAACGGGCCAAAGGTGCGAACCCCAATCCGCTCTATGCCGTGCCCGACGCCGACCGTCCGCTGATTCATGCGGAGGCCCGTCCGAATCCCGTCGCACCGGCCGCAGGATACCTCTACGACCTGCCGACCCGCGCGGGCCAAACCTACACGCTGAAAAGCCGATAACGAGCAACCCGCAATCGACGGAACGACCGCACCTCCGCATAGGATATTTGCGAAAAAATCGTTATTTTTGCGGCTCGAACGCTAACGAACACAAGATATGACGCAGGAAGAACTCTTCAAAAAGCTGGTCGCTCACTGCAAGGAGTACGGATTCGTATTCCCGTCGAGCGAAATCTACGACGGGCTGGGTGCCGTGTACGATTACGGCCAGAACGGCGTGGAGCTGAAAAACAATATCAAACGCTATTGGTGGGACTCGATGGTCAAGCTGCACGAGAACATCGTGGGCCTCGACGCCGCCATTTTCATGCACCCGCGCACGTGGGAGGCCTCGGGCCATGTCGGCGCGTTCAACGACCCGCTCATCGACAACCGCGACTCCAAGAAGCGCTACCGTGCCGACGTGCTCATCGAGGAGTGGCTCGCCAAGCAGGACGAGAAAGTCGAAAAGGAGGTCGAAAAAGCCCGCAAACGTTTCGGCGAGCAGTTCGACGAAGCCAAATACCGCGAGACCTCGCCCCGCGTAGCCGAGACGCTGGCCAAGCGCGACGAAGTGCACCGACGCTTCGCCGATGCGCTGAACGCCAACAACCTCGACGCGCTGCGCCAAATCATCCTCGACTGCGAAATCGTCTGCCCCATTTCGGGCACGCGCAACTGGACGGAGGTGCGCCAGTTCAACCTGATGTTTTCGACCCAAATGGGTTCGACGGCCGAAGGGGCCAACACCATCTACCTGCGTCCCGAAACAGCACAAGGCATTTTCGTAAACTTCCTCAACGTGCAGAAGACGGGCCGCATGAAAATCCCGTTCGGCATCGCGCAAATCGGCAAGGCGTTCCGCAACGAAATCGTCGCGCGGCAGTTCATCTTCCGCATGCGCGAGTTCGAGCAGATGGAGATGCAGTTCTTCGTGCGCCCGGGCACCGAAATGGAGTGGTGGAACCGCTGGAAGGAGACCCGCATGGCATGGCACCGTGCGCTGGGCTTCGGCGACGACAACT
>CAMWYI010000024.1 GCA_947178455.1 uncultured Alistipes sp.
GGCGTGGTTTATGGAACGGTTTTCTAAAATTCAGAATTCATAATTCACAATTAACTTCAGCATTCTTGTCATGGGCCTCAAACCTAGCATGTGTTGCGGCCAATCGGGATTGGATAAAAATTCTGAATTATGAATTAAAAAAAGCCCATGCGCATCGGAATCGACGAGAAATCGGGGTTTTGCTTCGGCGTCGTCCGGGCGATTACGGAGGCCGAAAAGGCGCTCTCCGCAGGCGGCACGGTCTACTCGCTCGGCGACATCGTGCACAACCGCATCGAAGTGCAGCGGCTCGAACGGCTGGGGCTGCACACCGTCACGCACGACGACATGAGCCGTTTGGGCGGCTGCCGATTGTTCATTCGGGCGCACGGCGAACCGCCGACGACCTATGCGGCAGCGCGAAAATTGGGAATCGAAGTCATCGACGCCACGTGTCCGGTGGTGGCGCGGTTGCAGAAACGGGTGAAGCATGCCCACGAACGGATGCGTCCGGTCGGAGGGCAGGTGGTGATACTCGGCAAACGCGGCCACGCCGAAGTGGTCGGACTGACGGGGCAGGTCGACGAACCGACGCTCGTCATCGAGGGGCGGCAGGATTTGGACAGCATCGACTTCGGGCGGCCGATTTACTTTCTGTCGCAGACGACGCAGAGCATCGCGCTGTTCCACGAGCTGGGCGACGAAATGCGCCGACGGGCGACCGACCCCGAACAGGTGCAGCTGGACGATACGATTTGCCGGCAAGTGTCGGGGCGCGAGCAGCATTTGACCGAATTCGCCCGACGGTTCGATGCGATACTGTTCGTTTCGGGACGCAAGTCGTCGAACGGCAAAGTGTTGTTCGAGGTGACCCGACAGGCCAATCCGCGAAGCCGCCAAATCGAGGAACCCGCCGAAATCGACCCCGCATGGTTCGAGGGCGTGCGCTCGGTGGGCATTTGCGGGGCGACTTCGACCCCGAAGTGGCTGATGCAGCAGGTCGCCGATGCGGTGGCCGCGCTGAGAGCAGGAGACGGAGAATCCTCCGATGCGTGAAGCGCGTCGGCTGCGGCGACCCGCAATAAGATAGAAAAAATAAAATATGAATTACTTTATCCGTTCGGTAAAATTCTTTTGCGCAGCCAGCGTGTTGGCGTTGTTGTTGATTGTTGCGATGGTCGCGACCGGCATGGCCGCCGCCGAGTGGAACGACTGGCACCGATTCGCCGTGCTGTTCGGCTGTCTCGCCCTTTTCGCCGCCGTCTATCCGAAACTGACGTTTGTGGCACGTCTCGTTGCGTGCGACCTCGTCAACGGAGGCAAACCCGTCGTCCTCAACGCTTTCAGCGAAGCCGGATACGAACTCGTCGGAGAAGGGCCGGACGGCATGGTGTTCCGCCCGCGCAAGTTCGGACGACGCCTGCGCCTGCTGTTCGACGACGAAATCCGGGCGGTGCCGCAAGGCGACCGGCTCCGCATCGAAGGCCACCGCAACGGTGTGTACCGCGTCCTGCAACACTGGGACGCCTATGCCCGTTACGACGCCTGACCTCCTCGACAAGCCACCGATACGAAAAAGATGATATTCGCAAAATTCAGAAAATATGCCGGGACGGCGGCGATGCTGCTGGCTGTCGCCGTCTGCACGGTGTTCGCCGCCCGCAACGACTTCGGGCTGGGCCGCAACATGGAGCTGCTGGTCAACATGATGCGCGAGCTGTCGCTCAACTATGTAGATCCCATCGACCCCGATGTGCTGATGTCCGGCGCAGCCGAAGGCATGGTGCGCGACCTCGACCCCTACACCGAGTTCATCCCCGAATCGGGCATGTCCGATTTCGAGGTGCTCACGACCGGCAAATACGGCGGCATCGGCTCGCTCATCCGGCAAAAAGACGATTACGTGCGCATCGCACAACCCTATGAAAATTCGCCGGCGGCCCGTGCGGGTCTCAAAATCGGCGACCTGATTCTGGCTATCGACGGCCAGTCGGCGGCCGGATTCACCACCGACGAGGTTTCCAAACGACTCAAAGGCGAACCGGGCAGCAAAGTACGGGTCACGGTGCGTCATTTGGACGGACGCGAGGAGACGGTCGCCATTCGGCGCGAACGCATCGCCATTCCGGGCGTACCCTATGCCGGCTGGCTCGGCGACGGCATCGGCTACATCCGCCACAGCGATTTCACGGAGGGAAGCGCCGACGAAATGCAAGCTGCCGTTGCGAAACTGCGCAGCGAGGGCGACCTGCGGGGGCTGGTGCTCGACTACCGGTCGAACGGCGGCGGCATCATGCAGGAAGCGGTCCAGATTTTGGGAATGTTCGTCCCGAAAGGCACCGAAGTGGTGAGCACCAAAGGACGCACCGAAGAGTCGAAACAGGTCTATCGCACCGCATCGGAACCGGTGCTGCCCGACCTGCCGCTGGCGGTGCTCATCAACGGCAATACGGCCTCGTCGTCGGAAATTCTGGCCGGAGCGCTGCAAGACCTCGACCGCGCGGTACTCGTCGGGCAACGCAGTTTCGGCAAGGGGCTGGTGCAGTCGCCCAAATCGCTGGGCTACAACACGATGCTGAAACTCACGACAGCCAAATACTACATCCCGTCGGGACGCTGCATCCAAGCCGTCGACTATTCGCACTCGCAGCAAGGCTCGGTGCACACGGTGCCCGATTCGCTGATTTCGGAGTTCGCGACCCGTGCGGGCCGCAAGGTTTATGACGGCGGCGGCATCATGCCCGACGTCCGCACCGAACCCGAATACATCAGCCGTTTCGCGGCGACGCTCTATGCGTTGGGATTCATCGACGATTTCGGCGACGACTACACGCGCCGCCACCCCGAAGCACCGGCCGATTTGGAAAAGTTCACGATGACGGAGGCCGACTATGCCGATTTCGCCGCGTTCATGCAGGACAAACAAGTCCCCTATGAGTCGGACACGCGGCGCGCGCTGAAAACCCTGCGCGAGGCGGCCAAGAACGACCGTTTCGGCGAGGTGACGGAACAGCTGGAACGCATGGAAGCCGACCTGAAAGACGATACGCAAACCAACTTGGAGACCTACCGCAAGCAAATCATCGCGTCGCTCAACCGCGACATCGTGCTGCGGCATGGCTACACGGCGGGCGTCATCGCCCATTCGCTGGCCGACGACAAGGAGGTGGCCCGAGCGAAAGCCCTGCTGCTCGACACAGCCGCGTATCGCCGCATCACGACGACCCAAGACTCGACCAAAAAATGAAACTGCGCCGCGATTTGTTCTCGTTCCGCAACCGTGTGGTGGTCATCGTCGTCGGCATTCTGCTCGGCGGCGTGTCGCTGGTCTACACCAACAAAATGGCGCAGCGGCTCAAAGAGAAGGAGCAGCACGATGTGGCGTTGTGGGCCCATGCGATGGAACGGGTCAACCGCGATGTGCTGGGAGGGTCGCTCAACGACCCGCTGGTGCAGGATATCATGTCCAACGGCAACAACATCCCGTTCATCATCACGGACGAGAACCTGCAAGTGCTGCAATCGCACTTGGTGCCCGAACGCATCCTCGAACACCCTGACCGGCTGCGGCGGCGCATCGACCGTTTCACCGAAGAGAACCGTCCGCTGCCGATTCGGTTCCTGTGGAACGAAGACCACTACCACATCATCTTTTACGGGCACTCCAATCTGCTGAAATCGCTCTACTATTTTCCCTATATCCAGCTGCCGGTCATCACCGTTTTCGTCCTGCTCGGATTCATCGCATTCCGTTCGTCGAAACACGACGAGCAAAACCGCGTATGGATCGGGCTGGCCAAAGAGACCGCCCACCAGCTCGGCACGCCCACGTCGTCGCTATTAGGCTGGATCGAATACCTGCGGGCGCAGGAGGTCGACCAGAGTGCGGTCGAGGAGATGAACAAAGACCTGACCCACCTGATGAAAATCGTCGACCGGTTCTCGAAAATCGGCAGCGAGACGACGCTCGAACCGGCCAACATCAACGAAGTGGTCGGCGAATCGGTCATGTACTTCCGCAAACGCATCCCGCGCAACGTGACGCTCGACTACAACGGGCTGGCCATTGCGCCGGTGCAGGCCTGCATCAATGCTGCGCTGTTCGAATGGGTGGTCGAAAACCTGATGAAAAATTCGCTCGACGCCCTGCAAGGACACGGCGCCATCACGGTGCGCATCGCCTCGAACGACCGGCAGGTGACCATCGACGTGCGGGATACCGGCAAAGGCATCCCGAAAAGCAACTGGAAACGCATCTTCGAGCCGGGCTTCACGACCAAAACACGCGGGTGGGGACTCGGACTGTCGCTGTCGCGCCGCATCGTCGAGGAGTACCACGCGGGACGCATCGCCGTCATCGACTCCGAACCCGGCAAAGGCACTACCATTCGCATAACATTGAAACGCTACTACGCAGGATGAACCTCCCGATGACCCCCCTACCGACCCAAGCGTCCGACGATTCGCTCTACACCACGCCGCAACCGTTGCCGGACACGCTGACATGGCCGCAGACCGCCGACTGGCAACCGTCGGCCGATACGCTCGTCTACCCGCTCCACACCGTCGAGCAGCCCGCCGCCGTATTCATCGCCCCCGCAACCGAACAGCAGGAGGAGTACGATGCCGATGCCGCGCAACCGGAAGAACACGCGGACACACACCTCGCCGCACAGACGGCGGCACGCCCCCAAGTGTATCCGTTCCGCATCCGCTGCAACCGCGATTCGCTGTGGCTGCTCGAACATCCCCGCATCGCCCCGCGCACGAAGGCAGCCCCCCGCGACACGACGGACTATGCCGTCTATGGCGAAGAATCGACCCCCGTCCGAGCGCAATACGACGCGCCGAACGACCGTCCGCTGACGAACGACACGCTATTTCAAGGATTCGTACTGCTGCTCGGAATATCCTACATAATTCTGATTTACAGCAACATCATAGATGTCCGCACGCTGCTGCACCGCGTATTCCGCGACCACGCCACGAACGCGGAAGAACGCCGTTTCGACGACCCCAGCAGCGGCCGCTATGTCCGGTTCATCCACACGATGGCCGTCATCGGCATGCTCTTCATCGGCGTATCGGTCGTGAAGTACGGACAACCGCTCATCGAGCTGCTTCCGTTCGAGGGTGCCCCTATCGTCGCGGTGCTCGCATCGGGGCTGACGGTCTCGGCCCTCTTTCTGCTCATCGCAGGCTACCAATGGCTGCTGCTGCGCACGGTCGAAGCCCTCACGCTCACGCAACCGCTCGTAGGCCAACTCCGCCAGCTGCGCACGCTCTATTTCGCGGCCGTCACCGTGCTGGCCGCCCCGACGCTGCTGCTGCTCGCACTCTGTCCGCCGCACACGGGCAAATTGTGGTTCGCGCTGATCGTCATCGAATTGTCCGTAACGCTTTTCCTCTACATCAAAGAGACGCTCATCCTCTTTCTTTCCAAAAAAGTTTCGATTCTCCATTGGATTTTGTACCTTTGCAGCGTGGAACTTTTCCCGATCAGCCTGCTGTGGCTGCTCGCCGTGAGGTAACAAATCGGATTCACGTAAAACAAGGAGAGTTGAAATTGGAAGCCAAAAAGAAGGTCTGGATTTCGCAGCCGAAACCCGCACTCGTCGAAAAATCGCCCTTTTACGAATTATCCCGGAAATACGATACCGAAATCGTCTACCAGCCGTTCATCCGCGTGGTGGGCGTATCGTTAAAGGAGTTCCGCTCACAGCGCATCGAAATCCTGAACCATACGGCCGTCATCTTCACGTCGCGCACGACGGTCGACAGCTTTTTCCATATTTGCGAGGAGGCGCGTATCACCGTACCCGAGACGATGAAATACATCTGCCAGACAGAGGCCGTCGCTCTCTACTTGCAGAAATACATCGTCTACCGCAAACGCAAAATCTCGTTCGCCGACGGTTCGTTCACTTCGCTCGTCGAACTGATTATCAAGCACAAGGATGAAAAATTCCTGCTCGCATTGAGCGAACCGCACCGTCCCGAACTGCCCGAAACGCTGGTCAAACTGCGTCTCGCAGTCGATTCGGTCATCTTGGCGCGGACGGTGGCCTGCGACCTGCATGCCGTGAATCTCGCGGAATACCGGCTGATTGCCCTCTACTCGCCGTCGGACGTGCGGGCACTGGTCGACAAGTTCGGCACCGACGACCTGCCGGCTATCGCGGTCTTCGGCGAAGGCACCCTGCGGGCGGCCCTCGATGCCGGAATCCGCGTGCTGGCCAATGCGCCGACGCCCCAAGCGCCGTCGATGGTCAAGGCGGTAGACATCTATCTCGAAAAGGTGCAGAAAGGCGAACCGGTCGAACCCGTATCGCTCGTCGTGGACACCCGCAAGGAGGAGTTCCTCCGCACGCAGGAAAACCGCATGGCGAAACGCATCCGCAAGCCCGCCGAAGCACCCAAACCCGCTGCAACGCGCAAATAATTCCCGCTGCGTCATGTCCGATTGCTCGCTACCCCGCACGGAGCGGCTTCGTTCGCTTGGAGCCGTGCGGCGATTGTTCGAGCAGGGCCGAAGCGGATTCGTCTTTCCGTTCCGCTACGTGTGGTTCGCCGAACCCGACGCCCAGCGGACGACCGAAGTGCTCTTTTCGGTCCCCAAGAAGTTCCACAAACGGGCCAACAAACGCAACCTGCTGCGTCGACGGACGAAAGAGTCCTACCGCTTGCAGAAAGAGCTGCTTGCCGGCATCGGAACGGTCAACCTCGATTTGGCGCTGATTTATTCGACGAAAGAGGTGCTGCCCTACAAGACGATTGCACGGGCGGTGGAGAAAATCCTGAAAACGCTGGCCGAAGCCACTGCCGAGCAGCAAGCCTGATTCGGCCCTGAACCCGACTCCGACATGTTGAAAAAAATCCTGACGTGGCCCCTAATCGCCCTCGTGCGGTTCTATCAATGCTGCATTTCGCCGTTGACCCCGCCGTCGTGCCGGTTCACGCCCACCTGCTCGCAATACGCGCTGGAAGCCCTCCGCAAATACGGGCCGCTGAAAGGGCTGTGGCTCGCCGTCCGGCGGATAGCGCGCTGCCACCCTTGGGGCGGCAGCGGCTACGACCCCGTGCCGTAAGAACGGGACATCCCGCCGCAAACGAAACGAGGAACGCCGATTGCGTCCCTCGTTTTCGTCTTTATTTGTTCCGTTTCAGCCGTTCGACGTAAGCGTCGATGCGCCGCAGTTCGTGCGGAATGTCGATGCCCTGCGGACAATGGGGCGAGCACTGGTTGCATCCGATGCAGCGGTTCGCCTGCCGCAGTTTGGGCACCGAGCGGTCGTACCCGACGAGATAGGCGCGGCGGGCACGGCGATAGGCGCTGTCCTGCGGATTGTCGATGATGTCTCCCTCGTTCAGGCACTTGTTGTAGTGCAACAGAATGGCCGGGATATCCAGTCCGTAAGGGCACGGCATGCAGTATTTGCAGTCGTTGCAGGGAACGGTCTCGTACTGCATCATCAGCGTGGCCGTCTGTTGGAGGAACTCGAACTCCTCGTCGGCGAGCGGCTGCAAGGGGCTGTATGTGCGCAGGTTGTCCTGCAAATGTTCCATGACTTTCATGCCGCTCAACACGGTCAGCACGTCGGGGAACGAACCGGCGAACCGGAATGCCCACGAAGCCACGCTGCGTTCGGGTTCGCGCTGTTTCAACCGTGCCACGATGTTGTCGGGCACGTTCGACAGCCGTCCGCCCAACAACGGCTCCATGATGACGGCCGGAATGCCCCGTTTGGCCAATTCGCCATAGAGGTATTCGGCGTCGGTGTTGCGCGGATTGATTTGCTTGGCATACTTCCAATCGAGGTAGTTCAACTGAATCTGCACGAAATCCCACTGGTATTTGTCGTGCTGCGACAGCAGGTAGTCGAACACCTCGACATCGCCGTGATACGAGAATCCGAGATTGCGGATACGTCCGGCCTTGCGCTCCTCGACGAGAAAATCGAGCATCCCGTTGTCGAGATAACGGCCCCGCAACGCCTTCATGCCGCCCATGCCGATGCCGTGCAGGAGCAGGTAGTCGATGTAATCGACCTGCAATTCGCTGAACGAGTTGCGGTACATGCGCATCGACGCGGCGCGGCTCCACGTCTCGGGCGCGAAGTTGGAGAGCTTCGTCGCAACGAAATAACGGTCGCGGGGATGCCGCTTCAAGGCGGTGCCCGTCGCCCGTTCCGATAAGCCCCGACAATAAGCCGGCGACGTATCGAAGTAGTTGACGCCGTGCGCCAACGCATAGTCTACCAATTCGTTGACCCGTTCTTGGTCGATTGTCTCGTCGCCCTTGCCGCCCTCGCGGGCTGCGGTCATCGGCAGACGCATCATGCCGAAGCCCAACAGCGACACGCGGTCGCCCGATGTGGGATTGGTGCGATAGGTCATTCCCTCGTCCGGCACTTCGTTCTGCGCAGCGGTCGTCGCCCGTTTCGGCGTGCAACCAGTCGCCAATGCCGCCGATGTCACGGCCGCACCGGCACCGAGCCGTTTCAAAAATTCCCGCCGACTGATTTTATCATTCGTTTTCATACTCGCTCGCTGTTAAATCGTAAGATGTTCCCGATAGCCCTCGACGTAAATGGCGCTGAAAGGCCGTGCAGGGCACAGATTCTCGCAAGCGCCGCAACCGATGCAGCGCGCCTCGTTGACGACGGGAATCATCGGTGCATCGGGGTTCGCCGCGTCGGACGGAATCATCTGAATGGCCCCCGTCGGACAATAGCGCGCGCAGTTGCCGCACGAAACGCCGTCGGTCAACGGGATGCAATTCTCCCGAATCCACACGGCATGACCGATTCGGATGTCCGATTTCTCTTCGGGCGTGATGCGGTGGATAGCCCCCGCAGGACAAACCTCCGAACACTCGGTACACTCCGGCCGACAATAGCCCCGTTCGTAGGAGCTTTCGGGCTGCATCAGCATCCGCAAATCGGTCGAAGGCCGCAACACTCCGTTCGGACAAGCCGACACGCACAACTGGCAACCCGTGCAGTGCCGCGCGATGTGCCACAAGCCCTGCGCTCCGGGAGGCACAATGGGCGTCGCACGATGCGGCACTTTTTTATCCAACAGAACGGCCAAACCGCCGTCGACTTTCTTTTCCTGCGCCTTTGCGGCCGCCGCACCTGCCAGCAGCGCCGCACCGGTCAGAAAATGACGGCGCGAAACGTCCGCGACCGTATCGGGTGTAGCATCGAAAGCCGCCTCTTTCTTGCGGCGGGCGTACCGGATAGCCCCGTGCGCGCAGGTGTCGATGCAATCCATGCAGGCGACGCAACGCGAATAGTCGATTATATGGTTTTCGGCGTCGATGCAGGCCGCCTTGCACCGGCGCGAGCAGAGCTTGCAACCGTTGCATTTCGCGGTGTCGATAACCGGACGGAACAATGAATGCCGCGACACGAAGCCCAAAATCGTCCCGACGGGACAAATCGTATTGCAGTAGGTGCGTCCGTTGCGCCAAGCCAGCACGACCAGCAGCACGAACGTCGCGGCGGCAATCAGGAACGTGGGCAACGACCGCAGCCACACGTCGGCCGAATAGAAAGCGTAGCTGTCGACCCGCTCGGCGAACCACGCCAGCAGATTATTACCCCACCGATAGAACGGCGCAAAGAGATTCGTTGCGATACGGCCATAGGCGCTGTACGGTGCGAGCAGGGCCACGACCGACCCGACACCGGCGGCCAAAGCGACGACGAAAATCGCCAACACGACATAGCGCAACCGATTTTTCGCAGGCGAATAGGCATAACGGTATTTCCGTTTCTTGCCGCGACCGCCGAACCACGCCACGACATCCTGCATCACCCCCAACGGGCAGATAATCGAGCAATAAAGCCGCCCGAACAACAGCGTCAGTCCGACCAACACGGCCACGACGCCCACATTGAGGGCCAACAGCGCAGGCAGAAACTGGACACGGGCCGTCCAGCCGAGCCATGCGTGCAACGTTCCGGTGAAATCGAGGAACAGCAGCGTCACGGCCGCAAAAAAGAGGACGGCCAACAGGATTCGGATTTTTCGCAACATAATCGACATGGATATGAATACACGGTAAAGGTACAAAATTTTTATTAGCGCGGTAGACCCTCACCGTGCTTTTTAGCCTCACCGTCGCTTCCGGCCGTTTTTTCGGACACCCGACACAGGAGTATCGCCGAAAAAATAGCTTTTCTGCCGCCGTTTTTCCTCCTGCGTGCGAGCGACATAGACCCGTTCGTGGGTATAGGGATTCTCGCCCGTGCAGAACATCACGGACGAAAGCGTCATGGGCGTCGGGGTCAAATCCTGCACCTGCTCCAACGTGAAGTGCAGGCGCCCCAGCACCTTTTGGGAGAGAGCCTGCATCTCGCGCTCCGTGCATCCGGGGTGCGACGAGATGAAATAGGGAATCAACTGATAAGGCAGCCCCTCGCGGCGGCAAATGCGCTGGAAATCGGCGTTGAGCTGCTCGAACATCGCGAACGGCGGCTTGCGCATCAGGCGCAGCACGACATCTTCGGTGTGTTCGGGCGCGACCTTCAACCGGCCCGACGTATGATGTTTGAGCACCGTTTCGAGATAGGGCTTGTCGTCGAACAGGTCGTAGCGGATGCCGCTGCCGATGAAGGCCTTTTTGATGCCTTTCACGGCACGGATTTTTTCGTACAAGGCCAGCAGCGGGCCGTGATTGTTATCGAGGTTGGGACAGCGCGCCGGATGCAGGCACGACGGCCGCAAGCACCGTTCGCACAAGCTCTTGTCGCGTCCGCCCATGCGGTACATGTTGGCCGACGGTGCCCCGACATCGGACAAGTAACCCTTGAAGTCGGGCATCCGCGCAATGCGCTCCACTTCGGCCAAAATCGACCGCTCGCTGCGCGAATGGACGAACTTGCCCTGATGCGCCGAAATGGTGCAGAACGCGCAACCGCCGAAGCAACCGCGGTGGATATTGACCGAAAACTTAATCATCTCCCACGCCGGAATATCGCCCTTGTTGCGATAGCGCGGATGCGGCGACCGTTCGTAAGGCAAATCGAACGAGTGGTCGAGTTCGTCGGTCGTGAGCGTGGCGTGAGGCGGCGTAACAACCACGAAGCGGTCGCCTATGGCTTCGACCAGCGTCGCTTCGGGCCGCATGAGATTGCTCTGCGTCTCGATGTGAATGAAATTATCCGAAAAAGCGCGTTTATCCTTACAGCACTCCTCGAACGAGCGCAGCCGAATGGTCGTCGCAGGGTCGAGGCGGTCGACATAGGTGCGGTCGGCCATGAACGCCACCTGCCGGATGCGGCGCAACAGCTTGGCATTGTATCCGTTGCGCATAGCCCGCGCCACCTCCTGCACGACGCCCTCGCCCATGCCGTAAATCAACAGGTCGGCCCCCGACGCAGCGAGCACCGACGGGTGCAGCGAATCGCTCCAATAATCGTAATGGGTCAATCGCCGCAACGAAGCCTCGATGCCCCCGATGACGACGGGCACGTGGGGAAACAACCGTTTGAGAATCTGCGTGTAGACCGTGACGGCGCGGTCGGGGCGGAATCCCGCCTTGCCGCCGGGCGTATAGGCGTCGTCATGGCGCAGGCGCAAGTTGGCGGTGTAATGGTTGACCATCGAATCCATCGCACCGGCCGTAACGCCAAAAAACAAGCGGGGCGCACCCAGTTTGGTGAAGTCGCGCAGGTCGTCGCGCCAGTTGGGCTGCGGCACGATAGCGACGCGGTACCCCTCGGCTTCGAGCAGCCGCCCGATGACGGCCGCGCCGAACGCCGGATGGTCGATATAGGCGTCGCCCGTGAAAAGGATGACGTCCAGTTGTTCCCACCCGCGTTCGCGGACCTCCTTTATGCTTGTCGGCAAAAACATATTCATTAGCGCGATACACGGTCGGCTGGTTTCGGACGGTCGGTTGCGCTATCGCCCTTTTCATTAATAAAAACCCGTTTCTTAAAGCGACGGTGCGGCAACGTACTTCTCCCACTTGGCCAGCAGGGCCTTGAAATCGGCAGGGAGGTCGCTCTCGAACGACACCTGCCGGTGAGTGGCGGGATGCTCGAAGCCCAGTAACCGTGCGTGCAAGGCGTGGCGCGGCATCACCGCAAAACAATTCTCGACGAACTGCTTGTATTTCGCGAACGTGGTGCCTTTCAGAATCCGGTCGCCGCCGTACCGCTCGTCGTTGAACAACGGATGACCGATCCACGCCATGTGCACGCGAATCTGATGCGTGCGGCCCGTCTCCAAGCGGCACTCGACCAAGGTCACGTAACCGAACCGCCGCAACACGCGCCAGTGAGTCACGGCCCATTTGCCGTCCGACCCGTCGGCGAAGACGTACATTTTCTGCCGCTCTTTCGGACTGCGGCCGATGTTGCCCGTAATGGTGCCCTCGTCCTCCTCGAAATTGCCCCACACCAACGCCACGTAACGCCGCTGGATGGAGTGGTCGAAAAATTGCTTGCCCAAGCGGGCCAACGCCTCTTCGTTCTTGGCCATGACCAACAGCCCCGACGTATTCTTGTCGATGCGGTGCACCAGCCCCGCGCGGGTGTTGCCCTCGCAGAACATCGGCAACGTGCGCAGGTGCCATGTCATAGCATTGACCAGCGTCCCGCTGCGATTGCCCACGCCCGGGTGCACGACCATGCCCGCCGGTTTGTCGACGATGACGATGTCGTCGTCCTCGTAAGGAATCACGAGCGGAATCTCCTCGGGGAAAATCTCGTAATCGCGTTTGGGATAAGGCAGCACGACTTGAATCCGGTCGAACGGTTTTACGCGATAGCTGGACTTCGCGGCCACCCCGTTCACGAGGATGTTGCCGCTGTCGGCCGCCGCTTGAATGCGGTTGCGCGAGGTGTGCAACATGTGCGCCGTGAGAAACTTGTCGAGCCGCAGCAACGACTGGCCCTTGTCGGCCGTAATGGCGAAATGCTCGTAGAGCCCTGCCGCCTCGTCGTCTTCATCCGACGCGGAATCCGCCTCGTCGAACGAGGCGTCGTCCCATGCCGGCTCTTCGGCGAGCTCCGTATGGCGCAAGTCGTCCATCAATCGAAAAATCCTTCGTTATCATAGTGCGATGCGGACGCCTCGCCGGTTTCGTCCGACGAGCCCAGTCCGAGCGACCGCAGGAACTCCGCCGATTCGAGCGAATCGGCTCGCTCCCGCTCGCGGCGCAACCGCTCTTCGGCGGCGGCTTGGGCCGCATCCTCGATGCGCGCGAGCTGTTCTTCGACTTTGCGGCGGTCGAGCGTCAAACGCAAATCGACCCTCTCGCCGAGCTGTACATGCCGGTCGAACGCAGGCGTCTGGCCGTAAACGCAGGCATCCTTCTGATTCAACAGATTGATGCCCTCGTCGTAGACGACGCGTCCGACATTCAGCCCCAGTTCCCACAAGCGGCTTTTCGCCTGTTTGAGCGTGTAACCGACCAGCACCGGCACGGTCGTGCGGTTGTTCGAGGCCTCGACCCCCACGTACAATGTGATGCCCGACCCGAATTCCGCTTCCAGTCGGGCCGTTTCGGTGACCTGCTCCCGTCCGCAGAACTCTTCGAGCACGTAATTCGTCGCGATGTCGGGCCGATAAATCAACTCGGCGATTTCCAGACCGGCGATTTCCAGCATGTTTTTGGCCTGCCGGAGCGAGAGGCCCGCGACATAGGGCACGGGTACCAATTTTTCGCGGAACGCGTTGATAGTGACGTAAATCGTGCGGTCGGGCTTCACCTCGACGCCTTTTTGCGGCAGTTGGTCGAGCACGATGCCCCCCTCGTAAGCGGGCACGAACAACGAGTCGTTGACCGAAATCTGCAAGCCGCTGCGGTGAGCGATGCGCAGGGCTTCGTCCAACCGAACGCCCGTAAAATCGGGCACCTTGCACCGTGCACCGTGCCGCGTGCCCAACTGCATGACGAAATGCGCCGCGACCGCCAAAGCGAAAATCGAGGCCACGATGAGCAGGAGGTTCCAAAGCAGCGGATGCTGTTTCAACCGCCCGAAAAGAGTAGGTTTGCGACGGGTATTCATGACGACCGGATTTTTATTTGGGTGCCTTGCGGTAGAGATAGACCGCGATGCACAGATAGATGATATTGGGCAGCCACACGGCAATCCAAGGCGGAAGCGTACCGCTCTTGGCGAACTCGGCGAAGAAGCGGTTGAACAGAATATACGAGAAACAGAGCGTGATGCCGACGCCAATGTGCAGGCCCGTGCCGCCGCGCACCTTGCGCGAGGAGAGCGACACGCCGATGAGCGTCAGGATGAAGGTCGAAAGCGGAAAGGCGTAACGCGAATGCCGCTCCACCTCGATGATGTTGAGTTCGTCGGAACCCTTGTCGCGCTGCTGGTCGAGGAACTCGTTGAGTTCGACGATGTTCATGGTCTGAATCAGCTCGCTGATGCGGCCCAGCTCGGTCACTTCGAGGTTGATGAGCGTGTCGAGGTTGCGGTGCTGCGAGAAGGTCTCCATACCGGCCTCGTCGAACTGCCGCTGCGTATAGCGCGGAGCTGTCCAGCGTCGGGATTCGGGGTCGAACTTGACCTCGGCCGCTTCGAGCGAACAGGTCATCGTGCCGCTGTGGTAGTGCTCCAATGCGAAAAACGACGCCTGCTGGTTCTGCTCGCTGTATCCGCGAATGTAGGCGAACGTGCCGGGGGCGATTTGCCGGTAGATGTGCCGGTCGAACGAACCGTTCTTGTGCCGCTTGATGTATTTCGCCTCGAACTGCACGATGTGCTGCTGCGAAATGGGAATCAGCCACAGGCTCAACATCAGCGACAGCGCGGCGATGATGGTCGCGCCGAGAAAATAGGGCCACATGAGCCGCCGGAACGACATGCCGCCCGACAGCATGGCGATGATTTCGGTCTGGTAGGCCATCTTCGAGGTGAAGAAGATGCAGGCGATGAAAGTGAACAGACCGCTGAACTGGTTGATGAAAAAGGGGATGAAGTTGAGATAATAATCGAGGATAATCGCTTTCCAAGGGGCTTTCAGCTCGGTGAAGTCGTCGATTTTCTCCACGTAGTCGAACGTCACCACGATGACGATAATCATGGCGATAGCGAAGAAATAGGTGGAAAGGAATTTTCCCAATATGTACCGGTCCAGAATTTTGAAGCCGGGGTACTGCAACTTCATGAAGCCAAAGGTACGAAAAAAAATCAAAGCCGCCGCATCAACTTGGCGACCGTCGCCTCTTTCCACGCGGCGAAATCGCCCGCCACGATGTGTTCGCGGGCCAGCGTCACCAGCCGCAGGTAGAATGCAATGTTGTGCAGCGAAGCGATTTGCGCCGCCAACATCTCGCCGCACACCGTCAAGTGGTGCAGGTAGGCTTTGGAGTAGAGCGTATCGACGAAAGCCGTGCCGTCGGGGTCGATAGGCGAGAAATCGTCCTCCCACTTCTTGTTGCGGATGTTGACGGTGCCTTTGAGCGTAAAAAGCTGGCCGTTGCGGCCGTTGCGCGTCGGCATCACGCAGTCGAACATGTCCACGCCGCGCGCAATCGCCTCCAAGATGTTGGCCGGTGTCCCGACGCCCATGAGATAACGCGGCTTGTCCTGCGGCAGAACGGCATCGACCACCTCGA
>CAMWYI010000025.1 GCA_947178455.1 uncultured Alistipes sp.
GAGTAGCGTTCCATGAACGGCACGATGCCCGTCGAGGTCAGCGCCGAGTTGAGCACCGGACTGCCCGTCGGACGGATGTGCGACAGGTCGTGGCCCACGCCGCCGCGCCGCTTCATCAGCTGCACCTGCTCCTCGTCCATGCGGAAGATACCGCCGTAGGAGTCGGCCGGATTGCGATGGCCGATAACGAAACAGTTGGACAGCGACGCCACTTGGAAGTGGTTGCCGATGCCGGTCATCGGGCCGCCCTGCGGAATGACGTAACGGAAATGGTCGAGCAACGCGAATACCTCGTCGTGCGACATGGGGTTCGGGTACTTCCGTTCGATGCGTTCGATTTCGGCCGCGATGCGTCGGTGCATTTCGGCGGGCGACTTTTCGTAGATGTTGCCGAACGAATCTTTCAGCGCGTATTTCGTGACCCAAACGGTCGCGGCGAGGTCATCGCCGGCGAAGTACTTTTTCGATTCGGCGACCGCGTCGTTGTACTCGACTTTCTGCGGTGCTTCGGAGCCGGTGGATTTTGTCATTGTATCTCTATGTACTTATTGTTCTCGCGGTTGGGTGCCTCCGGCCGTTCGGCGGAGGCGGAAAGGTTCTGCAAAGATGGGACATTTCCGGCAATAAATCCAGCGCCCGCGAGTGAATTTTTCGACAAGTTATTTACAATCGCCGCAACCCGTTCTGGGTCTGTCGAGTAGGAGGTTCGGCGGCTTGCGGACGGTCGAAAAAAACGCTGCCGCACGGAATCCCGTGCAGCAGCGCGCAAGCCGGAACAGGCTGATTTATCGGCGTTTGCTTTGTTTCCAGTCGGTGTACAGGTTCACGACGGACGAAGCGAAGAGCAGCCAAAAAGTAATCTGCAAGAGGGTCGGCGTCGGCCATTGGCGGAAGACGTAAATGTACAGCAACCCGACGGCCGTCACGACCAGCAGCACGAGGTGCAGGATGCGTTCGAGTTTTTTCGCCGTCGCGACTTTCTCGGAGGGCTGGTGCTGCGGGCGCAGCAGGTCTTGGACGACTTTCACGGGCGAGAAGGTCGTGATGGGCACGTCGACGAAAATCGTGTTCCAGCAGGCCATTGCGCCGTTCCACAGACCCGGCAGCTCTTGGGCGCGCAGCTCGCGGCCGCCGCTCGATTTCGACGAGATGAAGCCCGTCGACGGGTCGGTGTAGTCGCGCAGGTCGTATTTGCGTCCGTCGGCTTTCCGCACGCCGCACACCAAATCCACCGGATTGAAGTGCGTGGCCGATTGCATCAGCGGCAGGTCTTCGGGGGCTATCTGGCTCGATTCGGCGATTTGGAGCGATTCGGTGCCGTCCGCGTTGGCCACCCAGAACGGCCCGCCGCCCGGCTCGCCTTCGTTGCGCACCATGCCGCACACGCGGATAGGCCTATCAAGGATACTTATTAAGAGGGCGGCATCGTAATTCGCCGGCAGCTTAATAAACAGCCGCTTTTCGATGAACTCGGCAATCGGGGCCAAGTCGGTCGTGCCCTGCTCCAGTTCGTGCAAGTGGGCGAACGCTTGGGTCTGCAAATCGAGCAGGATACCGGCCAGCGCTTTTTTGTAGCGTATCGTGTCGCCGCGCTGGGCGTCGGTCGTCACGTTGTCGATGTTCTTGATGAAGATGATGTCGGCGTCGATTTCCGCGAGGTTTTCGATGAGCGCGCCGTGTCCCGCCGGACGGAACAGCAGCGAACCGTCGTCCTGCCGGAACGGCGTGTTGTCGGGATTGACGGCAATCGTGTCGGTCGAGGGCTTCTGCACCGAGAACGAGATGTCGTAGCGGATGCCGAACCGCTTTTCGTAAACGGGGATTTTTGCTTTCAGCAGTTGCTGAAATCCCGCCATGTGTTCGGGCGAGACGGTGAAATGGATGCGGGCCGTGCCGTCGGATGCGGCATAGGCGGCTCCCTCGACCAAATGTTCCTCGACCGCCTTGCGGGTGCCGTCGGGGTAGGCATGGAAGGTCACCAAGCCTTTGGGCTGGCGACCGTAGCCGAGCCCGTCGTTGACAATGGCGTCGACCGTCGCCTTGTCGTCGGCTCCGGCGGGCAGGACGGCCTGCAATTCGGGCCAAAAGGCGAATCGCCGGATGTTTTCCAGCAGGGTGTCGATGCCTTTGCCGCGTTTGCCCTCGTTGACGAAGGCGAAGAGCTCCTTGAACATGCGCGTAGCGGCTCCCGAAGCGGGCACGAACTTCACGACGGAACATTTCGCGGCCAGCGCCTTTTCGTAACGGGCTACGGCGGCGTCGACCGCAGCGGCGTCGGGCACGAGCACGCCGTCGGCGGGCGAAGCGGCGCGGACGACTTTCAAGAACGGAAATCCGCGTCGGAAATTTTCGATTTGCCGTTCGACGGCATCGGGCGTCAGCCCGTGTGCGGCAATCTGTTGTAAATCTTTTTCGCTGAACATATTTATTAAGTAGGTTTAGGTGCAAATCGATGGCTGATTGGGGTTATGTGCAGGATACCTGTCTCCAAGCCAAAATTAATAAAATAATTCGTAACTTTGTGCGATATGATACGAGAATTTCATGCGGTCGATTTGGCGCCGCGCAATAGTTTCCACGTTGCGCAGCGGGCCGCGCGGCTGGTCGAGTTCGAGACAGCCGACGATTTGCAGCGCGTATTCGCCGACGGCATCCCCGCGCGGTGGATGGTATTGAGCGGCGGCAACAACATCCTTTTCACGCAGGATTACGACGGGCTGCTGCTGACGCCCGTTTCGCAGCGCATCGAGCCGTTGCACGACGACGGCGACGAGGTCTGCGTGCGGGTCGATGCCGGTGTCGAGTGGGACGATTTGGTCGCTTGGGCCGTCGAACGCGATTTGTGGGGCATCGAGAACTTGTCATTGATTCCGGGCAAGGCGGGAGCCGCGCCGGTGCAGAATATCGGCGCTTACGGCCGCGAGGCGGGCGACGTTATTCAGCGGGTGGAGATGTACTGCGTCGAAAGCGGTGCGATGCTGACGCTGGACAAGGCCCATTGCGGCTTCGGGTACCGCGAAAGCGTCTTCAAACACGAATTGCGCGGGCGGGTCGTCATCACGGCCATCGAGGTGCGGTTGTCCCGCACGCCGCAGCCGCACTTGGGTTATGGCGACGTCGAACGTGAAGTCGAAGCGCGCGGTGGAGCCACCCTGCGCAACATCCGCGAGGCGGTGTGCGCCATTCGTCGGGCGAAGCTCCCCGATACGGCCGTCATGGGCAATGCGGGCAGTTTCTTCAAGAATCCGGTGGTGGAATGCTCGGTGGCGGAGAAGCTGCGGACGGAATATCCCGACTTGCCGTGCTATCCGACGCCCGACGGGGAGCAGGTCAAGCTGGCCGCCGGCTGGCTCATCGACCGTGCGGGGATGAAAGGCTACCGGACGGGGCACGTGGGCGTGCACGACCGGCAGGCGCTGGTGCTCGTGAACACGGGCGGCGCGACGGGCCGCGAAGTGCTTGCGCTGGCCCGCACCGTACAAGCGAAAGTCCGCGAATGTTTCGGAGTCGAAATCGACACGGAAGTCAACATTTATTAGCGCTACGGGCGGTCAGTTGGTTCCTGACGGAGGAAAGCGCTCTGACCGCCCTGTTAAGCATAGGGATTTAAGGACTACGGATAGTCGGAAGCATCACGACCGAATTTAATAAAAAAATGAACCTGCTCGACAGTTTTCAAAAATATATCGCCGACCGCGATTTGGCGACGCCCGACGACCGCATTCTGCTGACCGTTTCGGGGGGCGTCGATTCGATGGTCATGTTGTCGCTCTTCATGCAGAGCGGGTTCCGCGTCGGGGTGGCGCACTGCAATTTCGGGTTGCGCGGGGCCGAAAGCGACGAAGACGAAGTGCTCGTCGCGCAGGAGGCCGCGCGATTCGGCGTGCCGTGCTACAACCGGCGGTTCGATACCGCCGGCGAAATGGAGCGCACGGGCGAGTCGATGGAGATGGCCGCACGGCGGCTGCGCTATGCGTGGTTCGAGGAGTTGTGCCGCACGGAGGGCTACGACGTCGTGGCCGTCGCCCACCATGCCGACGACTCTATCGAGACCTTTTTCATCAACCTGTTGAGGGGTACCGGATTGCGGGGGTTGACCGGCATTTCGACCCACTTCGGACGCGTCATCCGGCCGTTGATGTTCGCTTCGCGTAAGGAAATCACGGAATATGCCGTCGCGAATAAAATTCCGTTCCGCGAGGATTCGTCGAACCGTTCGACCAAATACCTGCGCAACAAAATCCGGCTGGGCATCGTGCCGCTCATCCGCGAAATCAATCCCAAGTTCACCGACTTGATGCGCTGCAACCTCGCGCGGCTGGCCGACGCCCAGCGTTTCATCGACCGCAGCATCGAGTGCATCCGCGCCGAAGCCGTTACGTCGGCCGACGGCATCGACACGCTCCGCCTCGACCGCATCGACCCCGCCTATCCGCGCGGATTCGTCATCTACGAGGTGCTCAGTTCGGCCTACGGATTCAAGGGCGACGTCATCGACGCACTCTGCCACGCTTTGGAGCAGAACGCCACCGGCCGTCGCTTCTATTCGCGCGAGTACGTCGCCTGCGTCGATCGCGGTTCGGTCGTCGTGACCCGCATCGCCGAAGACGACGACTGCCTCGTCACGGTCGAACGCGACGCCGTGCGCAGCTATTGCGGCAACGCCGCGCTCTACTACGAGTATTGCGACATCGACACCATCAAAACGTTCGGCGTGCCGCCGCAGGTGGCCCAGCTCGATGCCGACCTGCTGCACTTCCCGCTCACGCTGCGCCGCTGGCGCGAGGGCGACTGGTTCGTGCCGTTCGGCATGACGGGCCGCAAGAAAGTGAGCGACTACCTCGTCGATGCCAAAGTATCTATGGCCGAAAAACAGCGTCAGTTCGTGCTCCTATCGGGCGACGACATCGTGTGGCTCGTGGGGCATCGCATCGACGACCGCTACCGGCTCACGATGCAGACCGAAAACGTACTGCGCATTACGAAAGAGATTGTCTGACCTATGGCAAAAACCGCTTACCGTTTCCGCGACACGGTCGCGGCCTACGACCGGCTGACCGCCGACATTGCGGCGGGCCGTTTCGCTCCGGTCTATCTGCTGATGGGCGAGGAGTCCTACTTTATCGACCGAGTTGCGGAGCAAATCGCCGCGACTGCTATCGACGAGGCGGCCCGCGATTTCAACCAGCTGACCGTCTACGGCAAGGATTCCGACGCGGGGCAGGTCATCAATCTGTGCCGCCAGCTGCCGATGATGGGCAATCGCCAGTTGATTGTGCTCAAAGAAGCCCAGCAGTTGCGCTTGCTGGAAAAATTGTCGCTCTACACGCAGAAACCCACCCCGACGACCGTGCTGGTCGTCTGCCACAAGGAGAAGAACGTGGACAAACGTTCGGCTTTCTACAAGGGGTGCACGACGCACGGCGAAGTGCTGGAATCGGTGCGGCCGCGCGATTACGAAATCACGGCGTGGTTGCAGCAGTTCGTCGCGCAGAAAGGGTTGACAATCGACAGCAAAGCGCTGTCGATGCTGACGGACCACCTCGGCACGGACATCTCGAAAATCGAAAACGAGTTGCAGAAACTGACCGTGTCGCTGCCCGAAGGAACGCAACGCATCACCGATGCGGACATCGAAGCGAACATCGGCATCTCGAAAGAATTTAATAACTTCGAGTTGTGCAAGGCCGTGATGATGAAGGATATGGGCCGTGCGCTGATGATTGCCGACCACTTCGCCCGCAACCCCAAAGAGAATCCGCTGCTGCTGACCGTCATGGCGCTGTTCTCCCATTTCAGGGAGATTTTCGTGGTCAACTATCTGGGCTGGCTGTCGCGGCATCGCGGGCAGGCCTTTCCGTCGGACACCGAACTGATGCGTCTGCTGCACAAGAGCAGCCCCTTTTTCATCACCGAAATCAAGCAGAACGCCGCACGGTGGAACAACCGGCGGGTTTTCGAGGTGCTGGGCCTCCTGCGCGAGTACGACGCCAAGAGCAAGGGCATCAACTCCGGCGGCATGTCCGACGGCGAGCTGTTGCGCGAACTGCTCCTGAAAGTGCTCTTATGACCGATTTTTACCTCTATCAGACCCTGCACCTGCTGTACGGACGGGTGCGCCTGCTCGACCGCCATGCGGCGCTGCTCGACCGGTGCGCCCGCGAGCTGTTCGGCCGGAAGTATGCGCCCGACCTGCTCGGCTTGGAGCGGCGCGTGCTCGATGTGGCCGCTGCGCAGCGTTATCCGTCCGACTTGTCGACGTTCGTGCGCCTCGAATTGGCGGCCGACGGCAGCGAACGGCTTGTGCCTGCGGGCGTGTCGTATTACGAGGGCTATGCCCTGCGGAGCGTGCGGCCCGACGGGGTGACGATTGCGTGCGACCCACCGTTGAACGGCTATCCTACCTGTGTCCGCGAAGCAGCTGCCGTTGCGGCCCGCCGCATGGCCGAGTGCGCCGGCGGCCGCGTCGCCGTGCAGTGCGGGGCCGACGGGACGTATCGCACCGTCGAGGGGGCTCCGCTCGCCGCCGTGCAGGGCTATACGGTGCGGCTCGCGCCCGAAGGGGTGCCGTATGCCGTCGCACCGGTTCCGATGCAGCTCGAAGGAGTTTCGGTGCGGGGACACTGCTTCGAGCCGCCCCGTTCGGTCGAATACGGTCTGCTGGCCGATGCGGTGCGGGAGGCTGGACTGACCCTGTGCGAGGAACCGTTCGGGCCGGACGAAATGACCGCGATGGACGAGGTGTTTTGGCTGGATTATCGGGGCGTGACGGCCCTTGCGCATTGCGACGGCCGACCGTTGATGTCCATTATCGCCGAACGTATCGCCTACACGGTGGAAAACTTTTTTTCGGAAGCATGATGAAAAAATTTTGGTTCGTACTGGTGTTCGGTATGGCGTCGCAGGTCGCGGTGGCGGCACAGCTGCCCGTGCTGGTCGGTATGACCGATACGACGGCCTATTTTCCGTTGTTGGAGGGACGTCGTGTGGCCGTGCTGGCCAATCACACTGCCGTAGCCGAACTGCCCGATGTCGCGGGAGCCGATGCTTCGGGGCGTGTGCATCTGGTCGACCTGTTGCACGGGCGCGGATTCGTGGTGACGGGCATCTTTTCGCCCGAACACGGATTTCGCGGCACGGCCGATGCGGGCGAAACGGTGCGCAACTCGGTCGATGCACGGACGGGCATCCCGATTCGCTCGCTCTATGACGGCAACGCCCGCCGGCCGTCCGATGCCGCAATGGCGTCGTTCGACGTGCTGGTCGTCGACATGCAGGACGTCGGACTGCGGTTCTATACCTACCATATCTCGATGCTGCGCCTCATGGAGGCCTGCGCGGCCTGCCATAAGCCGGTCGTCGTGCTTGACCGCCCTAATCCCAACGGACACCTTATCGACGGCCCCGTGCTGGAACAGCGGCACCGTTCGGGCGTCGGGATGATTCCCGTGCCGGTGCTGCACGGTCTGACGATGGGCGAAATCGCCCGCATGGCCGTCGGCGAAGGGTGGGTGGCGCCGTGCGACCTGACCGTCGTGGCGTGCCGCAATTACACCCATGCCACCGAATACGTGCTTCCCGTGCCGCCGTCGCCCAACCTGCCGACCCAGCGGTCGGTCTATCTTTACGCGTCGCTCTGTCCGTTCGAGGGGACGATTGTCAGCGTCGGACGCGGCACCGACCGGCCTTACGAATGTTTCGGGCACCCCTCGCTGCGGGGATTGCCCTATGTGTTCACGCCCCGTCCGACCGCCGGAGCCAAACACCCGCCGTTGGAGAGCATGGTGTGTTGCGGGATGAATCTGCGGGCCGTGCCGTTGGACGAAGCGCACGACACGGGGTTTTCGCTGCGTTATCTGATTGTTGCTTTGCGTGCTTCGGGGGCGGGCGAGGAGTTCTTCACGCCGATGTTCGAGAAATTGGTCGGGGTATCTTACGTGCGCTCGATGTTGCTCGACGGCGCGACGGAGGACGAAATCCGTGCCCGCTGGCAGCCGGAAGTCGAACGTTATCGGACGCTGCGGGCGCAGTATCTGTTGTATGAGGATTGAGGCGATATTTAATTCAGAATTCATAATTCAAAATTCACAATTTTATTAGCGCGGCGGACGGTCGTCGGGCTTCGGGAGGTTCCTGCGCCGTTACGGTTTTTGAGGGACGAAGACTGCGGAGCACGCCCATAGGCGGGCCTCCGCTGGCGGAGGCTTCGGCCCGCGCGACGCAAAGCGTCGCCGCTAACGGTCATCAGGCGCACCGATGCCCCCAAATATCCGCCCTTAAAACTGCGGTCTATGCAGTGATGCCCTCCCGAAGCGAAAAAACTTTGCTTCTGCCCTAATAAAAATTTGGGGGAGTGGAGAAAAAGGAGTATCTTTGCATCCCCTATATTGGGGAGTTGAACTTAATTTATTAACTGCACAATGAAAGTTTGCGAAATTACAGGCAAGGTCGCAGTCGTGGGCAACAACGTCTCGCACTCGCACCACAAGACCAAGCGCAAATTCAGTCCCAATCTGAAAACCAAGCGCTTCTGGTCCGAAGAGGAAGGCCGGTGGATTACGCTGAAAGTATCCGTCGCCGGTATGAAAACCATCAACAAGAAAGGGTTGGCCGTCGCTCTGCGCGAAGCCGTCGCCCCGAAGTCCGTTTACTAAACACAGCACGTAACACATGGCAAAGAAAGGCAACCGTGTTCAGGTGATTCTCGAATGCACCGAACAGAAAGAGAGCGGTGTTCCGGGTATGTCCCGTTACATCACGACCAAGAACAAGAAAAATACGCCCGACCGTCTCGAACGGAAAAAGTACAATCCGTATCTGAAACGCGTCACCGTACACCGTGAAATCAAATAGTTGACAGAGAGTTATGGCAAAGAAAGTAGTCGCAACGCTGAAAACCGGCACGGGTAAGAATTTTACCAAGTGCATCAAAATGGTCAAATCGGAGAAGACCGGCGCTTACATGTTCAAAGAGGGCATCATCCCCAACGAGCAGGTAAAAGAGTTCTTCGCAGAGAAGAAATAGCGCAAAATTGTAGGTTCAGGGGCCGCACACGGGTCGCGGGCTTTCGGGCTTCGCCGCCGCGCGGGTTCTTGAAATACAAAGGGCGTTTCCAGTATCGGAAACGCCCTTTGTGTGTTTGTTCGGGACGCGCGCTATTTTATCGCTTGCATCGGGGCTTCCCAGCCCGTCAGGGTCGAGACATAGGGAATCAGCAGCATGGCCATTTTGCGCTGTCCGGCATAGTTTGGGTGGGCCGAAGAGCCCAAGTCGCTGCTGTCGTTGCAGTAGCCCGGAAGCACGGCGGCGAATCCCAGATTGGGATAGGGGGCTTCGAGGCATATTTCGCGGATGTAGGTGAACGCGGGTTCTTCGACGCGGGGCGCGACACACAGAATCGGCGTCCGGTCGCCGTAGGCTTCGCGCAACGTGGCCAGAATTTGCAGGTAGGCCGTGCGGAATTCCTCGCGCGAGGGGTGGGGCAGCGTCGAAAAGTCGTTCGTACCGAGATTGATGACCACCAAATCGGGCCGGAACGGCGCCTTGGCGAAATCCCATGCCGGTGCTTCCCGCAGGTCGAACGTGCGGCCGATGCGCTGCACCATCGTCAGTGTCGAAGCGGTGTTCTTGTCGCCGTAGTTGCGGGCCGCGCCCTGTCCCGAATGGGAAATCAGCGTGTAATCAGCGCCGAAGTAGCGGGCGATGATGCACGAGAAGCTCTTGTCGCAGTTTTCGGTTTCGGCCTTGAACGGTTCGTCGGGCGAGAGGCCTTCGGTGCCGTAACCGCAGGTGAGCGAGTTGCCGATAAATTCGATGTGGCGTCCCGGAGCGGCCGGAGCGGGCAGCAGGCGGCCGTCTTTGTCCAAAAGCACGGCATGAATCGTCGTGCATCCTTGTTCGGCTTCGGTGCGTTTCTGCATGCGCAGCAGGTGTTCGCCGCGCGGGAGATTCGCGGCCAGCGTGATGAGCGTGTCGCGGCCGGTGACGACGACGACCCCTGCATCGTGGCCGTCGACAGTTAGGTTGTAGTAGTTTTTTCGGGTGTCCGACACGCGCAGGGCCAGCGTGCGGCCCGTGAAGCGGCACACCATCGTACAGCCGCTCCAATCGAAGCTCACGCCCTCGTCCGACACCGCCGTGCGGCCGATGTAGCGGATTTCGGGGCTTGCGGCCGGAAAGCTCGCGGGTTCGTGCGCCGAGAGCGGGCTTGTGCACAGTGCGAGCACTATCAACATCAATCGTTTCATGGGATTATTGTTTTTTGAAATTACCTTGAATATCCACCTTCACGCGGTGGAACGGGTCGGCTACGGCGTCGATGAGCTGTGCGCATTCGAGGCGGGTCAGCGGACGTGCGGCGTCGTAGTCCGAAAGCAGTTCGGCGGCCGTGCGGTTCAGCTGGTCGGCCGTCGGTTCGCCCAGCGCTTCGTCGAGCAGGGCGGCCAGCCGCTGGCCGGTGACCGCATCCGAATCATCGGCGAGGGCCACCTGCGGATAGACCTCGTGCAGCCCCCGACGCAGCTCCGCTTCGGAAACCGTCCGTTCGGCATCGAACCAGCTTTGGTTCTCCCAGCCGACGTTAGCGCCGCGTCCGCGCAGGATGCCCGTCGCTCCGATGCGCTGCATGGCGGCGAAACGAGCGTCCGACGGCAGCAGGTCGAGGTAAGGCAACAGATAACAGCCTGCATCGAGCAGCGTTTGCTGCACCTCGCGCACGGAGACTTCGGCCGGATTGCACTTCTGGGCCGCTGCCAATGCCGCTGCGACACCGGCCGCTTGTCCTAATTGGAGCACGACGGGTTGCAGGCGCGTGGAACCGTTGACCAGATTGGTGACGGAAATGGATTTTTCGGCGACAATCAGTCCCGGATAACCGGCGGGAAACAACACGCCCAGCGGCACCCCGTACGACGGCACGGGGTGGAAATAGAGGTTGGGCAGCGACTGCCACCCCGAATAACGGGTGTGATGCTGGTCGACAGGATAGTCGCCGACGGCAACGGCCGTGCGGTAAAGAGGTCGTTCGTAAGGGTCGGCGATGTCGCGCAGCGTGAAGCGGACGACGCCGTGCGTGCGGCGCGATTCGCGGTGGTAAGGGATGAACGGCAGGCGGTCGTCGGTCGGAAATTCGTCGTCGGCCAGCCCCAGCGTTGCGAAGCCCAGTTGGGTTTGGAGGAAGTAGATGAATCCCAGCGTGTGGTTTTTGGCCCTGCGCAGGGCTTCGGCCCGTTCGGCGGGGGTCATGTCCACCATATCGACGTAGTAGTCGTTTCCCTCGATAGGCCAGTTGAGCATGTATTTGCCGCCGGGCAGCAGCCCGTAGGTAATCATCTTTTCGCGCGGCCACACGCGGTCGGGCTCTTTGGGATTGACGCAGAGCGGATTGGCGCAGCAGCAGGCGTAGAGCGTCGAATCGTAATCGTCGGGGCGCGGAATCGTGACGTCGCGGCCGTAGTCTTTCAGCACGGCCACGTAGGTCAAATCCTGTATGATGTCGTTGGCGCGGTCGGGGGCTTCCGTTTCGCCCGTGAGGGCCGAAGCGTCCATGCCCGTGTCGGCGGGAACCCCCAGCATGCGGGCGATGTCGCCCAGCTCGGTGGCGTCGATGAGCACGCGGGCCGAAACGCGCTGCGACGAACCGTCGGCATGGTCGATGCGCAGATGCCACCGTCCGTTGCGGTAGACGGCATCGGCGACGGTGGCGCGATAGCGCACGTCGAGCGACTTTTCGCAGGCAGCCATGCGTTTGAAAATCGAATCGCCCACCGAAGGCTCGAACATCACGTTGCTGACCCAGCCGGTCTTCAAAGCCGCTGCGCCGCCGTAATGCGATTCGAGGGCCGTGCGGAATTCGTGCCACAGCCCGCCCCGCAGGCGGTAGCATCCGTCCGTCGCGCTCACGCCGGCCGACGTGAGCATGCCGCCCAGCCAGTCGAACTCCTCGACCAGCAGCGTGCGTGCGCCCAGTCGGGCCGACTGGATGCCGGCCGCCGTACCGGCGGTTCCGCCGCCTGCGATAACTACATCGTAACGGGTTTCGCGGCAGCCGGTGCCGAGCAGGGCGGCGAGGAGTGCGGCGATGCAAAAAATAACGCTCTTTTTCATGAACGCGGGGATTCGGAAGTAACGGGAGCAGACGACATCCGCACGACCCGATAGGGCCGTGCGGATGCGATGCTTAAAATTCGTCGATTAGCGTTACGATTTCAATCTGACAGGTATAGGTGCGACCGAAGCGGTCGGTGGCCGTGACTTCGATTCGTTCGGCGTTTTCGGGCAGCGGAACACGATAGTAGTGGTCCGAAATCGACGGATAAATCCACCGGTGGTCCATTTTGCTGGTGTCCGCGTACATCTTGCGGGCAGCGGGGTCGTAGGCCTCGAACCGTTCGGCCGGGCCGCAGGGCTTGCCGTCGATGGTGAAGGTTACCTCCCAAGCCGGGTCGCTCGCCCAGATGTTGGCGACGGCGTAACCGGCGAATTCGGGGTGCTTGCGGCCGTCGTAAACCTGCATTTGGTATTCGGCCGGATAGTCGGTGCATTTGTAGCGCCAGCGTACTTCGTGCTCGTCGATTTCGAATACGGCGTAACCGCGCGGCGTGCCGTCGGTACAGAGTTCGCCCTGCCACCAAGCGCCGCCCAGCGACGGCACGACGTGCTCGTAAAGCCCCTCGCGAATGGGCGAGTTGTAGGTCGTGTGGGTGTGTCCCGAAACGATGTGGGCGTCGTAGGGTTTGAGCAGGTCGTAGAGGCCGCGGTGGTTGGTCATCGTGTGGGCCGATGTTTCGTAACGGAACTGCTTGCGGTCTTTCTCCTCGCAGGTCGAGGGGATGTGCATCGCCACGAAGACGGTCGAACCCGGGGCGACGTGCGACAAATCCTCCTCCAACCAGCGCAACTGACGCTCGTCGAGGTAGCCGATGTAGAAGTAGTCGCGTCCGATGTAGAAATTGTCGTCGAGGCAGATGTAGTGCACACGGCCGATATTATAGGAATAATAGGACGGGCCGAATTTCGACTCGTAGTTCTTTTGCGAGGTCTCGTGCGAACGGCCGTAGAGCGTCATGTCGTGGTTGCCCATGACGTTGCGGAAGGTGATTCCCGTGCGGGCCATCGTCTGGTTGTACTCGTCGTAGAACGAGTGGTCGTGCGAAATCAGGTCGCCGCAGCAGATGCCCTGAAACGGCATGCCGTCGTATTGGGCGACGGTCGCCGCAATGTCGTCGGCCGCAGCCGAGAGCTTGGCGAACTCCTTGCGGGCCCAAATCTGCGGGTCGGCCGTGATGATGAGGCCGTAGCGCGCATCGTCGCCCGCGCGTTTGGTGAGCGTGAAATCGCATTTGCCGTCGGCGGGCATCGGCTCGAAGAAGCGTACCACGCCGTCGGCGACGGGGGCGTCGTAACCGGCCGGAACCGAGATGAAAACGAACGGATTGGCATCGTCGGCCGTCAGCGTGTAGCGGCCTTTGGCGTCGGTTTGTGCAAACCGTTCGCCGTCGGATACCCATACGCCCGCCACGCCGCGACCGTCGCAGCTGACGCGTCCGCGAATGCGGACATCCATGGCCTGCGAGCCGACGCAAAGGCCGCTCAACAGGAGAAACAACAGATATTTTTTCATAATTCGTCGGGTTATTTTATTTGCATTCGTCGAGAATCTGCCAGCATTGGTACAGGCCGCGCGGCACGTGGAAGCATCCTTTCCATTTTCCGCCTTTGAGGGGCAGCAGCACTTCGCCCCGACGGTTGAGGTAGCCGAACCATTCGGGGTGCTCCGTGTCTTTGAAGTGGGCCCACGTGTAGTCGTGCAGCCGCCGGAACCAGTCCAGACACTCCTGCGAGCCGGTTAGGTGGTAGCCCTTAATCATGGTAATCATGGATTCGAGGTGCACCCACCACAGTTTTTGGTCCCATTCCAATTCGAGGCGCGGGCAGCCCTTGCGGTCCATGAAGTAGAAGATGCCGCCGTACTCCTTGTCCCAGCCGAATTCGGCGGTGCGCAGGGCGATTTCGGTAGCTTTGCGAATCAGCTTGTCGTCGCCCGTGCGCAGGCCCAAGTTCATGATGAACCACATGGCCTCCAAGGCGTGGCCGGGGTTCATCTGACGCCCCTCGAACGAGTCGCTCAACGACCCGTCGAGCGCGACGTTTTCGACAATCAGCCCCAGTTCTTCGCGGTAGAATACCTCCATGACCTCGTGCAGGCAGGTCGCGATGGTCTCTTCGAGCAGCTCGCGGTCGATCATCGGTTCGATTTCGAGGGCCGTGTTGCAGAGAATCATCGGTAGGGCGAACCCTTTGAGCGGACGCGTTCCGGCGACGGCCTTGCTCCAAATGCCTTTGGGGTTGCCGCTCTTTTCCAGAATCCGGTCGAAGGTCTTGCGGGCGATCATGGCGTATTCGTCGTTGCCCGTAGCCAGCGCGGCTTGGGCGAAAGCCATTGCAGCGAATGTATAAGAAAAGATGTTGTAGGGCGCAATCAGCGGCTTGCCCTCGCGCGTGAGCGAGAAATACCAGTTGTAGTTGCCGTCGTGGCCGTATTTTTTGAGAAATTCGGCTCCCTGCACCGCGCAGTCGAGCCACTCCTGCCGCCGCTCGACCTTGTTGCAGAGCATCGAGAACATCCACACCTGACGGCCTTGCAGCCAGATGAATTTGTCGGTGTCGTAGACGCTGCCGTCGCGGTCGAGGCAGGTGAAGTAGCCTCCGTATTGGCGGTCTTGCGATTTTTCGAGCCAGAAAGGCAGTACGCTGTCCAGCAGCTCGGTTTTGTACTGTTGTGCCAGTATCTTGAAATCCATGTCTTCGGGAATTTGGGTTATTTCAATGTTTCGAGGTATTCCATGTAGCGGTCGTAGAGGTGTCCCGCTTGCAGGTAGGCCGATTGGGGGCTCATGAAGTGCGAGAACTCGAACGTAATGGCGTTCTCGTACCCGGCTTGGGCCGCCAGCCCCAATTTGAGCCGCAGTTTCTCCCACTTGATGGGCAGGAACTTGATGGGCATGTCGCGGTCGAAAGTCTCCGAATTGGTCCAGCATTCGAGCCCGTAGCGGTCGGCCAGCTTTTTGTTCACTTTCAGGAAATCGACCAGCTCGTCGTACTCCACGTGGCCGTCTTGGAACGCCACGATGTCGACCGCGCCGCTGATGCCCCGAAAAATGGCGTCCCATTCGCGTTCGTGGCTTTCGAGCGTCACGCCCGCGTCGCGCCCCGTCGAGGCGACGTACTGGCTGATGTTTTTCTTGCCGTCGATGTAGGGCGAAATCATCGTCGGCAGTCCGCCCGATACCTCCTTGCAGTAG
>CAMWYI010000026.1 GCA_947178455.1 uncultured Alistipes sp.
CCGCCATGAGCCTCGTAGCTATCGTAGGGCGTCCCAATGTCGGGAAATCGACCCTTTTCAACCGCTTGGTCGGCGAACGCAAAGCCATCGTCGACTCGACCGCCGGAACCACCCGCGACCGCCATTACGGCAAAACCGACTGGAACGGCCGCGAATTTTCGGTCATCGACACAGGCGGCTATACGGTCAATTCGGACGACGTGTTCGAGGACGAAATCCGCCGTCAGGTGCTGCTGGCTATCGACGAGGCCGATGTGATTTTGTTTTTGGTCGAGGTCTCGACCGGCATCACCGACCTCGACGCATTGATGGCCGACATCCTGCGCCGCACGTCGAAAAAGGTCATCTTGGTCTGCAACAAGGTCGACAACAACGACCAAATCTATTCGTCGCACGAGTTTTACGCGCTCGGACTGGGCGACCCCTACTGCATTTCGTCGATGTCGGGCAGCGGCACGGGCGACCTGATGGACGCCATTTTGGAGGCCCTCCCCGCCGATGCGCGGGCCGAAGAGGAGGACGACCTGCCGCGCATCACCATCGTGGGCCGTCCGAACGTGGGCAAATCGTCGATGACCAACGCCCTGCTGGGCGAGGAGCGCAACATCGTGACGCCCGTAGCCGGCACGACGCGCGATTCGATTCACACGCGCTACAACAAGTTCGGCATGGACTTTTATTTGGTCGACACGGCGGGCATGCGCAAAAAGGGCAAGACGATGGAGGATTTGGAGTTTTATTCGGTGATGCGTTCCATACGGGCTATCGAAAATTCCGACGTTTGCATCCTGATGCTCGACGCGCAGCAAGGATTGGAGTCGCAGGATTTGAACATCCACAACCTGATTGTCCGCAACCGCAAGGGGTGCGTCATCGTGGTGAACAAGTGGGACTTGATCGAAAAGAGCAGCAACACGATGAAGGAGTGGACCGAAGCCTTGAAAAAACGGCTGGCCCCGTTCAACGACATTCCGCTGATTTTCACTTCCGTACTGAACAAGCAGCGCATTCTCGACGTCTTGCAGACCGCCATTCGGGTGCATCAGTCGCGCAAACGCCGCATCGCCACGTCGGAGCTGAACGACTTTCTGCTGCCGCTCATCGAGAACTATCCGCCCCCCTCGACCAAAGGCAAGTACATCAAAATCAAGTACGTCACCCAGCTGCCGACCCCGACGCCGCAGTTCGCCTTTTTTGTCAATTTGCCGCAATACATTAAAGAGCCTTACCGACGCTTTCTGGAAAACAACCTGCGCCAGCAGTGGGATTTCGCGGGAGTGCCGATTCAGATTTATTTCCGGCAGAAATAGCGCGCCGTGTTCCGCTTCAAGCAATTCTCCGTCCGGCAGGAGCAATGCCCGATGAAGGTCGGTACCGACGGCGTGCTGCTGGGTGCGTGGGCCGAAGTGCGGCCGACCGACCGGCGCATCCTCGACATCGGTACCGCCACCGGTCTGATTGCGCTGATGATGGCCCAGCGGGCGCCCGAAGCGCGCATCACGGGCATCGACCTCATCGACGTGGCGGAGGCCCGCGCGAATGCCGATGCGTCGGCGTGGGGCGACCGGCTGCACTTCGAGCAGTGTGCCGTGCAGGAGTTCGTGGCCGACGAACCGTTCGATTTGATTCTTTCCAATCCGCCTTTTTTCGTCGATTCGCTTACCTGTCCCGATGCGGGACGCACGACCGCCCGCCACGCCGTGACGCTCCCGTACGATGATTTGTGCGCCGCTGCGGTGCGGCTGTTGGCTCCCGACGGCCGTTTCGCACTGATTCTGCCCGCCTCCGAAACCGAACGCTGGCTCGCGACCTGCCGTGACCGGCTCCGATTGGTGCGCCGCACCGACGTCCGCACGACGCCGCGACGAGCCCCGAAACGGGTGCTGTTGGAGTGCGTGCATGCCGCTGCGGCGGCCCCCGACCGTCCGCTGTGCGACGAATTGGTCATCGGCACGGGCGAACACGAGTGCTACACGCCCGCCTACCGTGCGCTGACGGGCGATTTTTACCTCAAATTTTGATATTTTCGCAAAACGGCCTAACTTTGTCTTGCAAGGAGTCGGGAGCCGCGGAGACAATCCGGCGCAACGTGCCGATCGTCGTTCCCGCTCGTTTATTATTTAGAAAAAATCGAAAAAAAATGATGAAACGGATTATCCTCATCGCAGTCGGTGCATGGTGCGCCGTCGGCGGAGCATTCGCCCAAAATAATCCCTACATTTCGTTGCAGGGGGCTGTCGAAAGCCAGCAAGGATTGACCGTCGCGCAGCCGCGCACGATTTTGGCCGTCGACGTAACGGTCGAGTGCGAACGGACGCTGGCGGGCCCTTACGCCCGTTATGCGCAGAAATTCTTGGGACTTCGCGCGCCGTTGAGCGACAAGACCGTCTGGACGGTGAAGGATGCCCGCACGTCGCTCGCCGATACCGAAACGGCGCTTTTCGCAGGAGCGCCCGCACCGGCGAAAAAACAGACCTACGACTACTCCGAATCGGACGACGAGTTTCCGCGCGTGCAGGTCGACAAGACGGGCATCGGGGTTTCGACCCTCGAAGACGCCGCCCGCGAAGCGGCCAATACCGTTTATTCGCTGCGCCGCCACCGCATGGACCTCATCACAGGCGAGGCGGGCGAAAACGTTTTCGGAGCCGGTCTGCAAGCCGCGCTCGACGAAATCGACCGGCTGGAACAGCGCTACTTGGAGCTGTTTCTCGGCAAACGGACGATTGCCACCGCGTCGCACCGCTATATCATCTATCCGCAGGCCGACAAACTGAAATACGTCGTTTGCCGTTTCTCGGCGACCGCCGGTCTGCTGCCTGCCAGCGACCTGACGGGCGACATGGTGTTGCTGGAAATCATCCCGACCGACCCCCAGACGCTCGGCATCGCCGCCAGCGAACGCGAACCGTCGGTCGTCTCGTGTCGTGTCGCCGCACCGTCGGAGTGCCGGATTATCAGCGGCGGCCGCGAATTCGAGACCGTCACGCTGCCCATCTTCGAGTTCGGGCGTACCATTTATGTCGCCGTACCCCGCCGCAAATAGCCCTCGAACGGACTACACCGCGCGCATGGCCGCGCTGCTGGGCCGGATGCGCCGCGAACGCAACGGGGCTGTGGCCGATGCCATGCACTATTACGGCCGCCGCTACGGCTTGAATTACGGGGTCAGCCTGCCCACCGTGCGGTCGATTGCCCGTGCCGAAGCGGCCGATGACGGTTTCGCCCGCATGCTGTGGGAACAGGACGTGCGCGAACTGAAACTGGCGGCCCTGCACCTTGCCGAACCCGAATCCCTGACCGCCGTCGAAGCGGCGCAGTGGGCGTGCGGAATCGTCAATTCCGAGCTCGCCGAAGAGTTCGCTTTCGCCCTGCTCTGCCGGTCGCTGCACTTCGAGGCGATTTTCACGGCATGGGTCGCCGCCGAAAATTCTTTTCTGATTTACGCTGCGCTCTTGGGGGCCGCCCGTTGGCCGCAACTCACCGAAAAACAACTCCCGCCGACGCTCGCGCTGCTCCGCAAGCTGCCGGAACGGACGCCGCAGGACGGCACCGCGCGCCTGCTCGCGCAGGGGGGCGTCGCGCTGCTCGATGCGCTCGGCCGCCAAAACGAAACGAACCGACAAGCGGTTTTGCACGCTGTCGGCCCGTTGGCCCGCTCCGCCGGTGCGGAGGGGCGTTTCGTCTGCGAAGAACTGGGCTGGCGACTGGCCTAACGGGAACTCTCCTGCTGGGCGTGTTCGGTGACTTCCAACTCGTGGAGTTTGCCGACCAGCTGCTCGTAAGGCATCATGCCGCTCGACCGCCACAACACCTTGCCGTTGCGGAAGAACATCAGCGTCGGCACCGACCGGATTTCGTAACGGCGGATGATGTCGGCCATTTCGGGCGAGTCGATATTGACTTTGTACACGTCGACCCGTCCGCGCATCTGCTCCTGAAAACGGTCGACGACGGGGTGCATCGCCTGACACGGGCCGCACCACGAAGCGAAAAAATCGACGAAGGTCAAGGCGTCGCGCCAGATGATTTTATCGAAGTCTGTCATAGCGTGTGTGATTTTTTAGAAAATTTCCGTTAGTTCAGTTCGGCCCACGTCATGCCGGCGTAGGCTTTTTCCGAAAGTTCTTTTTCGACATAGCTGATTGTGCGGCGCAGCCCTTCGGCCAGCGGGGTGGAGGGCGCCCAATCCAGCTCGCGGCGGGCCGCCGACAAGTCGGGCAGGCGTCGTCGGACGTCGTTCCGCCGCGCTTCGACGTGTACGATGCGCGACCGGCTGCCGGTGATGTCGATGATTTGTTCGGCCAGTTCGCGAATCGAAATCTCGTGGTTGCTGCCCAAATCGACCGTACGCGGGCGTTCGGCCGGCACCACGTTCATCAGCCGCACGAGCCCTTCGACGACATCGCCTATCCAGCAGAACGTGCGCAGCTGCTCGCCGCTGCCGGTTATCTGCAACGTGCGGTTCTGCAACGCCGCGACGACCAATTTGACGACCACGCGCTGGTCCATCAAATCGGCCCCGTTGCCGTAGGTGTTGAAAATGCGGGCGATACGCGTGTCGACGCCGAACTCGTTGTGGTAGGCGGTGTGCAGCGCTTCGGCCGCCCGTTTGCCTTCGGCGAAGATGCGGGCGGGGCATTTTTCGACCTCCTGCTGCGGGTAGGTGCTTCGCAGATTGATGCCGTAGACGTCGCACGACGAGGCGTAGACCACGCGGGAATGCTCCGTGCGGGCGGTGTCGAGCGCATTGATAGAGCCGAGCATGTCGACTTTGAGCGTTTCGACCGGCAGCGACTTTTTGTAACAGAGCACGGCGGGCGAGGCGAGGTTGTAGATTTCGTTGCAGCGGATGCTGAACGGCTGCACGATGTTGTGGCGGACATAGCGGAACGCCGGATGTTCCGCAGCGGAGCGCAACAGAGGCGAATTGGCCGCTTCGCGCAAGTCGACGCAAAAGACCTCGTGCCCCTCGACGAGCAATCGCAGGCACAGATGCGTGCCGATGAAACCGGAGCCTCCCAGTACGACGATACGTTTTTGCATGGTGTTTTCGTTTTTGCGAAAACTGCGCAAAATCCGTACCGCCGCGTTAAGAACGCGGTTTTAGGCGCGAAGGACGGTCGTGGGGGTTCGGACGGTTTCTGCGCCGTCGCGGTTTTTGTGGGACGAAGACTGCGGAGGCTTAAAAGCCTTTTTAGTTGCTCACGCTCGGCATAGTTCGCAAGCGACCTCTGCCCTCGCTTATTCGCAACTTTCGGCCCGCGCGACGCAGAGCGTCGCTGTTATTCGGTGATAGCGCAACCGACCGTCTGAAACATAGGGACGGTCTACCGCGCTTAAATCGATGTTCCTAACACCGCGCGGGGCAGGTCGGCGATGCTGTTGATAGCGATGATTTCGATGCCTTTGGGACGTTTGACGCCCTTTTGGGCGAGGTATCCCGAGATGATGATGCGCCGGAACCCCAATCGGGCCGCTTCGCTGATGCGTTGGTCGGTGCGGGGCGCGGGCCGCACCTCGCCGGAAAGACCCAACTCGCCCGCGCAACACACGCCGTCGACGAGCGGCCGGTCGAAGTACGACGAAATGACCGCCGCCGCGACTGCCAAGTCGAGCCCCGGGTCGGAAACCTTGAACCCGCCCGCGAAGTTGAGAAAGACATCCTTTTGATACATCTTCATGCCGAGCCGTTTTTCGAGCACGGCCAGCAGCATGTTCATGCGCCGCGTGTCGAAGCCGGTCGCCGTGCGTTGAGGCGTGCCGTAGGCGGCGTTGCTCACCAGCGCCTGCACCTCGATGAGGTAGGGGCGCACGCCGTCGGCCGATGCCCCGACCGCGATGCCGCTCAACGGCTCCTCGTAGTGGGTGAGCAGGATTTCGGACGGATTGGAGACCTCGCGCAGACCGGCGTCGAGCATCTCGAACACGCCGATTTCGAACGTGGCGCCGAAACGGTTTTTGATGCCGCGCAGGATGCGGTAGATGTTGTTGCTGTCGCCCTCGAACTGCAGCACCACGTCGACGATGTGTTCCAGAATTTTGGGTCCGGCGATGGTGCCGTCCTTTGTGATGTGGCCGATGACGATCATCGACGTGCCGGTCGATTTGGCGTATTTCAACAGCGTGGCGGCGCATTCGCGGATTTGCGATACGCTGCCGGCCGACGATTCGAGCACGTCGGTGTAAATGGTCTGAATCGAGTCGATGACCACCAAGTCGGGCTGTTGTTCGGCGATTTGGGCCACGATGTTTTCGAGCAGCGTTTCCGAATAAATCAGACACTCGTCGTTGCCCACGCCGATGCGGTCGGCCCGCATGCGGATTTGTTCGGGCGACTCCTCGCCCGACACGTAGAGGGTCTTCAATCCGTTGGCCGACAGGGCGATTTGCAGCGAGAGGGTCGATTTGCCGATGCCGGGTTCGCCGCCCAGCAGAATCAGCGAGCCGGGCACCATGCCGCCGCCCAGCACACGGTTCAGCTCGGTATTGCCGAGGTCGATGCGGCGGTGTTCGCTCTCGCGGATGTCGCGCACCCGCTGGGGCGCGATTTTGGGCAGCGTGCCGACGATAGCGGCACCCTTCGAACCCTCCCCATGCGCGATGACCTCCTCTGTAAATGTGTTCCACTCGCCGCACGACGGGCATTTGCCCAGCCATTTGGGGGCCTCGAATCCGCAATTCTTGCAGAAAAAAGCTTTTTTTAGTTTGGCCATGGTGCTATTTGAGGATGAAGCGGTAGATGTCGTTGCCATTGGCGTAGAGCAGCAGCAACAGCAAAATGCCCAGTCCGACGTATTGCGCAGCGACCAGCACGCGGTCGCTCACCTTGCGGCCGGTGAGCATCTCCCAGAACGTGAAGAGCGCATGCCCGCCGTCGAGACCCGGAATGGGCAAAATGTTCATCACCGCGAGGATAATCGACAGAAAAGCGGTTTTGAGCCAGAAATCCTGCCAGTCCCACGTACCCGAAAAGAGGCTGCCGATAGCGATGAAGCCGCCCAATTCCTCGTAGAGTTTGGTTTTGGGACGGACAATCAGTTTCAGCTGCTGCCAGTACGACGACACCACCTGCCCCGCTTTGCGGAATCCGGCCGGTATGGACTGCCATAGCGTGTAGTGGCGCGTGCGCGGGATGTAGGGGCTGGCGACCGTGACACCCAACCGTCCGTCGTCCGAAACAGGAAGGGTCATCCTCACCGTGTCGGCATCGCGAAGCACCGCGAGCTGCACATCCTGACCCGCGTAGATTTGGAGCAGTGCCTTGTAATCGAAAAATTCGAGGTCGCGGTGCTCGTTCAGGCCTACGATTTCGTCGCCCTTGCGCAGGCCGGAGGCGGTAACGACGCTGTCGACCAAAAACGGCTGGCGCAGGCGGAAAAGATTTTCGTAACCCTTGCTGCGGCGCATTTCGACCAGTCGGTCGAGCGGCAGCCGCAGGGCGATCTCCGCTCCGCCGCGTTCGACGACCACCGTGCGGTCGCCGTCGGTAATCAGCAGGTCGTTGAGCAGCAGCGCCACGTTGTCCACCGGACGGCCGTCGAGCGACACGAAGCGGTCGCCGTCGCGGAAGCCCAGCGCATGGCCCGCATCATTGAACGTATAGCCCCAGCGTGCATCCTGATTGGAAAAGTAGCTGTCGCCCCACGTGTAGCAGACGGCGCAATAGATGCCTACGGCGACGAGCACGTTCATCACGACACCGGCAATCAGCACGAAGAACCGCTGCCAAGCCGGTTTCGACCGAAATTCGTCGGGCTGGGGCGGCTGTCGCAGCTGCTCCTCGTCGAGCGATTCGTCGACCATGCCGGCGATTTTGACGTATCCGCCCAGCGGAACCCAGCCGAGCCCGTACTCGGTGCCCTTGCGCTTGAATTTGAAGAGCGAAAACCAAGGGTCGAAGAAGATGTAGAATTTTTCGACGCGGATTTTGAACACGCACGCCATGACGAAGTGCCCCAACTCGTGCAATCCCACCAAAATGGTGAAGCACAAGAAGAACTGAATGATTTTTATAAAGAGTTCCATATTTTTATTAGCGCGGTAGACCGCTTTACAGTTCAGAATCTTATCGTCGCTCCCGCGGCGTTAAGAACGCCGTTCTAAACGCGGTAGACCGTCTCTGTGCTACTGACTATTGTGGTCGCTCCCGACCTTTTTTTATCTACATAAATAAAACTGTGACGGCGCAGGAGCTTTGCGAAGCCCAGTAACCACCCTTCGCGCCTAAATCCCCGTTCTTAACGGGGCGTTAATAAAAAATCGGTCGCAAGTCGGCGTGCTTCCGCGTCGGCTGCCGCGTAGTCGTCGAGCGTCGGTTCGCTGCGGAACGCCGCTTTTGCGAGGGCGTATTCGATTGTCCGCACGATGTCCGTCCATGCGCAGCGGTGCGCCAAAAATGCGGCTACCGCCACCTCGTTGGCCCCGTTCATGGTGCAGGCAGCCGTTCCGCTGCGCCGCAGGCAGTCGTAGGCGATGTCCAGCGCCGGATATTTCAGGCGGTCGACTTCGCCGAACGTCAGCGCCGGATGCGCCGTGAAATCGAACGCTTCGACCGGCCGTTGCGCCCGTTCGGGAAAAAAGAGGGCATAGCTAATCGGCATCCGCATGTCGGGTGCCCCCAGCTGGGCCTTGATAGCCCCGTCGTCGAACTCTACCATCGAGTGGATGACGGACTGCGGGTGCATGACGACCGAAATCCGTTCGGCCGGTGCATCGAACAGCCAGTGGGCTTCGATGACCTCGAAACCCTTGTTGACGAGCGTCGAGGAGTCGACCGTGATTTTCGCGCCCATGTGCCATTGCGGATGCTGCAACGCCTGTTCGGGCGTCACGCGGGCCAGTTCGTCGCGGGGCACGTCGCGGAAAGCTCCGCCGCTGCACGTGATGACGAGCCTCCGGAAGGGTGTCCGCTCGCCGACCAAACATTGGAAAATGGCCGAATGTTCCGAGTCGATCGGCACGATAGGCGCCTGCTTCTCGGCTGCCAGCCGCATGACGTATTCGCCCCCGACGACCAGCGATTCTTTGTTGGCCAGTGCCAATTTCTTGCCAGCCTGCAAGGTCGCGACCGTCGGCAGCAGACCGGCATAACCGACCAGCGCATTGACCACCACGTCGGTATCGCCTGCGGCGGCGACCTGCGCTACGGCATCGGCACCGGCATAGACCTTGATGTCGGTGTCGGCCAGCGCATCGCGCAGCGGGGCGTAACAGCTTTCGTCGGCGATGACCACCGTTGCGACGTCGAACGCGCGGGCTTGCTCGGCGAGCTGCTGCCAGTTGCGGTGCGCCGTGAGCACGACCGCCTCGAAACGGTCGGGGTGTTCGCGCACGATGTCGAGCGTCTGCACGCCGATAGACCCCGTAGAACCCAAAATAGCCAAACGCTGTTTCATGCCGGTGCGTCGTGCGGATTTAGAAGACGATGTACCCTTCGGGGTCGACCGGTTTGCCGTTGCTCCACAGCTCGAACTCGAACAGTTCGGCGTCGGTCGGTTCGTCGGTGTCGGGTTCGATGTTGGTGCCCAGCTGGTCGCCTCCGTGCACGTTCTGACCCCGCATGACGAGCGACTGCGAAAGGTTTTTATAGACCGAAACCAGATTGTGGGCGTGCTGTACGACGATGATATAGCGGTTTTCGGGCGTCCAGAGGCTTTGGATGACCGTGCCGTTGTCGATAGCCGTGATGCGTCCTCCGGCCGTTGCGGCGATGCGCACCCCGAAGCGGTTTTGACCGATGTCGAACCGTTCGGCGATGATGCCCTCGACGGGCGTCACCAACTGCATGGCTTCGCGCACCTCGCGTCGCGACGTGGCGTTGTAACTGGCCAGCGAGTAGGGGCCGCTGCCCTCCATTTGGGCGCGCAAGAGCGAATCTTCGCGCGACGGCGGCACCGGAGCCTTGTCCGTGCGCAGGCTGTCGGAACCGATGAACGAACGTGCCACGGGCATGTGGCCCTCCAAGACGAGGGCGATGTTTTCGTTGTAGGTCATCATGTCGTTCATCATGCGTTCCATCGAGTCGAGCCGGATGAGGTTCTGCACGAGCGTTTCGCGCATGCGGTCGGTCTCGGTGCGGTACCCGGGCAACAGCTCCAGCACGGGCGTGTAGGCCATCAGCGTGAGAATGAAGATGAAAAAGACCAGTGCGACGGCCACCGAACCGGAAACGATGCTTGCGGGTGAAAGGTGGATATGCCACTCCTCGCTGTTATCCGTGGCATTGAGCATGTTGAAGCGGCGTTTGCGGAAAAAATCGCGCCACCGCAGCCGTAATTTTTTCAGAAAATTCATCATAGGCACAAAGATAGAAAATAAATTTGGCATTGTGTGCGGGTTTTCGTACCTTTGTCTCGACATATCGAAAGCGCATCGGCTTTTCTTCTTACGTACAGAACTTAGACACTTTTGGCACAAAAGAAGGAATTGAGTTGATGCTCGTGTCGTTTTTAGGCACGGGCAATCTTCAATCTCTTTTGTGGGCAGTCTAAGGCCTTGTACGTAGGTTGAGTGATTTGCCCGCTTTTTTTATGCCCATTAAGGCCGGAACTACGGAGAACATGTCTAACCTTTTCGCGTCATTCTGATTATCGAATGGATAATTGCTTCGCCTGAATGACCGAAATGGTTTTCCGTCGGGTTTCGGCTTTTTTTATTAAAATGCGGCTCTGTGAGCCGCGCGGGCCGAAGCCTCCGCCAGCGGAGGCCCGCTCGTTCCCTCGCGACCTCCGCAGTCTTCGACCCGCCCTGTTAAGAACAGGGTTTTAAGCGCGAAGGGCGGTTGGTTGGTTTCGTAAGGTTCCTGCGCCGTGACCTTTAATAAGAATGGTCGGAAGCGACGATGACGTTCTGAACTGCAAGACGGTCTACCGCATTAATAAATCCCCGTTCTTAACGGGGCGCGCTTAGAACGGTTTTCTTAAAACCGAAAATTTGGACATTCGGATGCAAATACGTACATTTGTATGATTGTTTGCGAACGGGTCGGCCTGCGGATTGCAGGGGCGGCGTTCGCACACGCAACGAAACGCATCGAACCATGAGAATCGTTATTGCCGGCGCCGGCGAAATGGGCAGTCATCTGGCCCGCATGTTGAGCGGCAACGGCCACGAAATCACTATCATAGACCCCGACGGCAAATTGCTCGCCGACGTGGGTTCGCTGGCCGATGTCGTCACCGTCGAGGGCGATTCGACTATGTTCGAGGTGCTGCGGCGGGCGGCGATGCGCAAGTGCGACCTTTTCATCGCGGTGAACCACGAGGAGAACGACAACATCGTCGCCGCGATGATGGCCAAGAAACTCGGTGCCCGCAAATCCATCGCCCGCATCGACAACAGCGAGTATTTGGAGCCCAACAACAAGGAGATATTCATCGACATGGGTATCGACTACCTGTTTTATCCCGAAAAAATCGCCGCGACGGAGGTCATCAACCTGTTGGGCCATACGTCGACTACAGAGTACGTCGATTTTTCGAGCGGCAAACTTTCGTTGGTGGTCTTTCGGTTGGAGGCTTCGTCGCCGTTGGTCGGGACGCTGCTGACCGGCTTCGACGAGGAGCAGGCGCAGCTCAATTTCCGCACCGTCGCCATTGCGCGCGGCGGGCAGACCATTATTCCGCGCCGCGAGGAGCACCTCATGGAGGGCGACGTCATCTATGTCATCACGTGTCAGGATACGCTGCACGAAGTGCTTGAATTGTCGGGTCAGTCCAACGTCGAGGTCAAGAACATGATGATTCTGGGCGGTTCGCGCATCGGCACCCGCATCGCCATGGAGTTGCAGGACGAGGTGAACATCAAGCTGGTGGAGTACAATCAGGAAAAGGCTTACCGGCTGGCCGAAGTGCTTGAAAAGACGCTGATAATCAACGAGGACGGTCGCAATACGGAGGTGATGCTCGAAGAGGGGCTGCCGAACATGGACGCATTCGTGGCCGTGACGGGCCGCAGCGAAACCAACATCTTGGCGGCGATGCTGGCCAAGCGCATGGGGGTCAAAAAGGTGATTGCCGAAGTCGAAAACCTCAATTACATCGACTTGGCGGAGTCTATCGGCATCGACACTATCATCAACAAGAAACTGATTACGGCGTCGAATATCTTTCGGTTCACGATGTCGACCGACGTGCAGGCCATCAAGTGCCTGACGGGCAGCGACGCCGAAGTGCTGGAATTCATCGTCAAGCCCAACTCGCCTGCCACCAAGTGCCGCATCCGCGACTTGGGGCTGCCCGAAGACGTCATCGTGGGCGGCATCGTGCGGGGCGACAAGGTTTTCATCGCGGTGGACAACACCGAAATCAATGCGTATGACCGCGTGGTGGTATTCTCGATGCCCGCGTCGGTCGGTAAAATAGGTTACTACTTCAATTAATAAGGATGTCGTTGCGGAATCGGATACTTCGCGCTTACTTCGCGCCGCGCCTGCGGGCTATCGACCGGTTTCGGCGGTATCCCGTCGAAACGCAGGAGCGGATGCTGCGCCGCCTGTTGCGGCACGGCGCGGATACCGCGTTCGGCCGACAGTACGATTTGCGGCATGTCCGCTCGGTCGAGCAGTTCCAGTCGAAGGTCGATACGTTCGATTACGACTCGTTCAAGCCTTATGTCGAGCGCATGAAAGCGGGCGAGCGCAACGTGACGGCGGTTGGTCGCGTGAGGCTTTTCGCGCGGTCGTCGGGTACGACCTCCGACCGCAGCAAATACATCCCCGTGACGCGCGAATCGGTGCTGTGGAACCATACGCTGGGCATGCGCGACGTCGCGACGCTCTTTTCAGCGAACCATCCCGATACGCAAATTTTCGACGGCAAGACATTGACGCTCGGCGGGTCGTGCAACTTGGAAAACGGCTGCTGGACGGGCGACCTGTCGGCCTTGTTGATTCGCGAAATGGATTTTTGGAGCGGGTGGTTTCGGGCGCCGCGCACCGCGACGGCCGTGATTCCCGATTTCGATGCGAAAGCCGAAGCTATCTGCCGCGAGTGTGCGGACGAGCATATCACCTCGTTCGCCGGTGTGCCGTCGTGGAACCTCGCGCTGATGCGCCGCGTGTTGGAGTACACCGGCAAACGCAACCTGCTCGAAGTGTGGCCCGACCTGTGCCTCTTCGCGCACGGCGGCGTGGAGTTCGCGCCTTACCGGAGTTCGTTCGAGGAGTTGATTCCGTCGGACAAGATGAACTACATGGAGACCTACAACGCTTCGGAGGGATTTTTCGCGCTGGCCGACGACCCGTCGCGCAGCGACATGCTCCTAATGCTCGACTACGGTACTTTCTACGAGTTCCGCGACGGCGACCGCATCGTGCCGCTCGCGGGGGTCGAGTGCGGCAAGGCCTACGCGATGCTCGTCACGTCGAACAACGGGCTGTGGCGTTACGAAATCGGCGACCGTGTGGAGTTCACCTCGACGAACCCTTACCGGATTCGTTTCGCGGGTCGCACGCGCCAGTATATCAACGTTTTCGGCGAGGAGTTGATTGTCGACAACGCCGACCGTGCGTTGGTCGAGGCGTGCCGCCGGACGGGTGCCCGCGTGAGCGAATACAGCGTGGCGCCCTGCTACATGTCGTTGCAGCAGCGGGGGGCGCACGAGTGGTTCGTGGAGTTCGAGCAGGAGCCCGACGACCGCGAACGCTTCGCCGAAGCGCTGGACGAAGCGCTGCGGGCCGCCAACTCGGACTACGACGCCAAACGGCTGACGACGCTCGACCGCCAGCGTCTGACGGTGCTTCCGGCGGGGACGTTCCTGCGCTGGATGCGCGCGAACCGCAAAAACAAGGTGCCCCGACTGGTCAACGACCGTCGCGTGGCCGACGGACTGACCCACGAATAAAACCCATACGACCATGTATATAGCCATAGCAGGAAATATCGGCAGCGGCAAGACGACGCTCACGCAGATGCTCACGGAGCGGTATCGGGCGAAAGCCTACCTCGAAGAGGTGGACAATCCCTATATCGGCGATTTTTACGAGGACATGAACCGTTGGTCGTTCAACTTGCAGATATGTTTTCTCGGCAGCCGCATCCAGCAGACGATGGACATGTTGCGCGAAAACAAGTCGCGGCACATCGTCCAAGACCGCACCATCTACGAGGATGCCCACATCTTCGCCGGAAACCTGCACGAAATGGGACTGATGACGGGGCGCGATTTCGACACCTACATGAAATTGTTTCGGTTGTTTACGACCGTCATTCCGCAGCCCGATCTGCTGATTTATCTGCGTGCCAGCGTGCCGACGCTCATCAGCCAGATTCACAAGCGGGGGCGCGAGTACGAGATGAACATCGACGAAACCTACCTCGGACGGCTCAATGCGAAGTACAACGACTGGATCGACAACCTCTATCAGGGCGAGGTGCTGACCGTCGACAAAGACCGCGAGGATTTCGTCGACGATGCCTCGGTCTTCGAGCGCATCTGCGCCTACTTGGACGAAAAGGAAAAATCGCTGCCGGGTTACACGCCGTCGCTGTTTTAACCCGTTTAAGAAACGGGCTTTAAGCGCGAAGGTGTGTCATCTGGTTTCGGATGCTCGGTTGCGCGGTTACCGTAATAATAGCTTGGCGGCAGTCGCACGGATAAAAATGGAATTGAACGAGGTTTTCATTCGGCGGGTCTTGCGCGATTTGGGCGCGGACGAGGGACGGGCTTTGTGCGAGGCGCTCGATACGCCGTCGCCCGTCGCCGTGCGGCTACATCCCGACAAAACGGGACTTTCGGCCGGAACGCCGACGGCGGATGCGTTGCGTGCTGCTGTCGCGACGCTGCCCGATTTGACGTTCGACTGGCCGGTGGCTTGGTCGCCGTCGGGCTGCTACCTCGCCGAAAGACCTTCGTTTACGCTCGATTCGGATTTCCATGCCGGAGCTTACTACGTGCAGGAGCCTTCGTCGCAGTTCGTGGGGCATCTGTTGCGCAACGTGCCGACCGACGGGGCCCGCATCTTGGATTTGTGCGCCGCGCCGGGTGGCAAAACGACCCTCTATGCTTCGCTGGCCGGTGTCGGCGGGTTGGTCGTCGCCAATGAGATTGACCGACGTCGGGCCGCCGTGCTGGCGGACAACGTGCGGAAGTGGGGCATTGGCAATACTGTTGTGACGGTCGGCGAACCCCGCCAGCTGGGCGATTGCGAGGGG
>CAMWYI010000027.1 GCA_947178455.1 uncultured Alistipes sp.
CTCGTCGAACTGCTCCTGCGCCCGCTCGACCAGCGAAACAACGTCGCCCATGCCTAAAATACGGTCGGCCATGCGTTCGGGGTGGAATACCTGCAAGGCATCCATTTTCTCGCCGGTCGACAAGAATTTCAGCGGTTTGTCGACCACCGACCGAATCGAAATCGCCGCACCGCCACGCGTATCGCCGTCCAGCTTGGTCAGCACCACGCCGTCGAAATCGAGCCGGTCGTTGAACTCTTTTGCCGTGTTGACCGCATCCTGTCCGGTCATCGCATCGACCACGAATAGGGTTTCCGACGGTTTGATGGCCGCCTTAATCGCTGCAATCTCCTGCATCATCGCCTCGTCGACGGCCAAGCGGCCCGCCGTATCGACAATCACCACGTTGTAGGACTTCTGACGGGCGTATTTAATGGCGTTTTCGGCAATTTGCACCGGATTGCGGTTGCCCTCTTCGGTGTAGACCTCCACGCCGATTTGCTCGCCGAGCACCTTCAGTTGGTCGATAGCCGCCGGACGATACACGTCGCCCGCGACAAGCAACACCTGACGCCCTTTCTTGCTCTTGACGAACGACGCCAATTTGCCCGAAAAAGTCGTCTTACCGGAACCTTGCAGACCGGCAATCAGCACAACCGCCGGCGTACCGTTCAGCGCGATGTCGGTCGCCGTGCCGCCCATCAGCTCCGCCAGCGAATCGCGCACGATTTTGGTCATCATCTGACCCGGCTTGACCGCCGTCAACACGTGCTGGCCCAACGCCTTTTGTTTCACCTCGTCGGTAAAGGTCTTGGCCACCTTGTAGTTGACATCGGCGTCGATGAGCGCACGACGTATCTCTTTCAACGTCTCGGCGACATTGATTTCCGTAATACGACCTTCGCCTTTCAGGATTTTGAACGACCGTTCGAGCTTATCGGTAAGATTTTCAAACATGATTTTCCCAATTTTCCGATGCGAAGATACGAATTATTCCGCGTTCCTGCAATTCGTCACAGCCAGCCCGCTTCGTAGTAGACCACGATTTGTTCGATCATGCGGTCTTCGCCCTCCTTGTCGTACTCCGATTTCAGGTCTTGGCCGAAAACCCGCGACACGCCCTGCCAAAAGCCCGCGACGAACCCTCCGCGAAACTCTTTCAGCACCTCGTAGGCCGTGTATTCCGTTTCGCGGTCGATGAGTTTCAGCAACACGCGCCCCTGCGTGCGGGTCATGTGCTTCAGCACCGGCGTGTATTCCTCCTTGATTTCGTGATAGACCTGCTTGATATACTCCTTCTGCGCCTTTTTGGTCGGAAGCCGACAAAGGTCTTCTTCCATTTGAGCCATGCGTTTTTTGGCGATTCGAGCGATAGGGTAGACTTTTTTCACGGCATCGACCAACCGCCGGTAACGCCGCAAATCGACCGGACGGCTGAACACATAGACCGGCAGGACATGAATCATCGGAATGGTATCGCCGTTTTCGACGTCCAGTTCCTGATGCCAGAACCCGTGCCGTTGTTGCGCCCGTACCTCGCCGAGCAACGCCAACGCCAGTAAAACCAAGATAATCCGCCCGATTCGCATGCTACAAAAGTACGATATTTATTGATGTATAACGTAAACGACCGAACAGATATTTTTCCCACGACGCAGAAACGGCCTTTGCCGCACCGTTTACAACAAAGGCCGTTCCGTTTCTGCCGGAGGAGCACTACCGGAATCTTCCCGGAGGAGGTCCGCCCGGCCCGCCGGGTCCCATCATCCGACGCTGACCGCCGGACGACGACTGTTCTACACCGTCGTAATCCTTGATATTGCGCGAGCCCTTTTTGCCGAACCGCCGCAGGTTGTAGGAAAACTGCACCATGTAGTAACGGCCGATAACGCTGTTCGTAGCATTCTGCGTCCAACCCGAACCGGTCGAACGAACGAACGCCTTGTTCTGATTGAAAATATCGTTCACCCCGAACATGATTTCGCCCCGTTTGTTGCGGAACACTTTTTTGCCGATGTAGGCATTGCAGAGCAGGTAGCTGTCGTTATAGTCGTTCGTAAAACCGATATACTGCGTATAGGCCGCACTCGCCGTGAGCGTAAATCCGAGAGGGAAGACAACTTTCAGATTTCCTTGCGCCGTATGATTGAAATAACGGTTTTTACTACCTGCAAGCAGGGAGTTGGTCGCTTCGTTGTAGGTGCCGTTCCACGACAAGGTAAAATCGACATTTTCCGAAATGTTGCTGCCCAGCACTGCGCGGAAATCGTATCCCATATTTTCGGCATCGTTGCGCTGGCCGTCGATTTGGCTCGGCGTCTTCGTGTAGTTGATGCCCGCCATTACGTTGAAATTGCATTTGAGGAATCCGACAGGCAAACCGTAGCTCAAATGCGTCCGCAAGCCCCAGTAGCCGTCCATATTAATCGGCTTCGTGTATTGCAGATAACGGTATTCCGTACCATCAATCGTCGTCGTACCGTTGTACTGCACGTTCGAGGTGATGTAATCCGTCGCAGCGTTCATCGAGAACATCCACATGAACGTCCGGCCTTTCTCGACATTCGAGTTGACATAGTGGAAGTTGACCGAGTGGTTGTACGACGGATTCAGGTCGGGATTACCGCTCGAAATGTTCTGCGCATTCGAGAGGTCGAAGATACCCTGCAACTGCGTAACCGACGGATTGTTCGTATAGGACGAAACGAAAAGCCGCAGCGAATTTTCGCGGTTGATGTTCAGCTGCCCCATCATGAAATAGGTCACATCGTTGTAATTGTGGCGAATTTCGGTGTTATCTTTCTGCATCACCTGCCCGTCGAGCGACGAACGCTGGTAAAAAACATTCGCCACGAACGTATTTCGGTCTTTCGAGTAGCGGAATCCCGGCCCCACGCGCTGGGTCAGGTAATTGCTCTCGTAGGAGCTGGAAAGATCGGGCTGGAGCTCACCGCCCGCATAATCCGAACCGGTCATGAAACTCTGTTTGTCCCGTTCTTGGTGTTCGTATTGCGCACGATACTGCAAGCTGACTTGCGCATGTTTCGCAACAGGTTCCGTATAAGTAAACTCCCCGCGCAAGCTGTAACTGCTTGACGGTGCCGAATTGCGCAGATAACGTAACTCGACATACTGCGAGGGGTCCCATATTCCATTATCATCCTTGTCCGGATCCTGCTTGATGTAACCGAGCATATTCGAGTACGAATTGGAGTTGTTCTTGTTATCCGAATAGGAAAAACCGCCGTTCAAAGTAATGGTACGGCCGTCCTTGCCCAGTTTCGCACGGTACACGGCATTGGTTCCCACGCGATAGCCCGAGCGGGTGGAGTTGCTGCCGTTGTCGATGCGGCTGTAACCTTTCTCGCCCCATTGCCAGCCCTGCGTCCAGCTCAACGGGTCGTTCGACTGGAAGCTGAAGCTCGGACGAATCATCAGATTCTGATTCTGCGAGATTTTCCACTCCAACCGGCCGTTGAAACGGTGGTTGTACGATTTCGTATCGGAGTATCCGACCGTCGACAGCGTATCGACATAGGGCGTTTCATACCATTTTTCGGCCGTCGAACGGTTCTCCGTATCGGTATTATTAAAGAAATAGCTTCCCTGAAACGTCACTTGGTCGCGTTTGCCCCACGTATCGGAGTAATTCACGCCGAGCGCATTGACCGATGCGACGCCGCTCTGCGGGCGCACCATGTACTGGCCGACGCCGCCGCGACGACCGCCACCTCCGCCGCCCGATACACCGAGAATATCCTCGAACGAAAAGTTCTGCTGGTTGATGTTGTTGAAAAGTCCGATGAGCGAAATCCGGCTGTCGCCGCTGAAAATGTTGGCATTACCGCCGGCCACGTATTTGAACTTGTCTTCGGTTTTCGTGTCGGCATCGTAGCCGAATCCGGCATAAAGCCGTCCGAACTGGCCCTGACGCATGCCCGGACGCGTAACGATGTTCAAGGCCTTGTAGCCTTCGCCGTCGTCCATACCCGAAAACTCCGCTGCATCGCTCAATTTGTTGTAGACCTCGATGCGGTCTACGGCTTCGGCCGGCAGGGATTTGATAGCGGTCGTCACATCTTCGCCGAAGAACTCTTTGCCGTCGACATAGATTTTCTTGACCGACTCGCCCTGCGCCTCGACCGTACCGTCGGAAACCGTGATGCCGGGCATCTTCTTCAACAGCCCTTCGACATCCGCATCATTGGCCACTTTGAAAGCATCGGCATTATAGCTCACCGTATCGCCTTTCTGCGAAGTGCGCAACGCCTTGACCTCTTTCACAACGGTTTCGATACGCACGCCGGGCCGCATGGTCAATTTGCCCAAATCGTGTTTCGCCGACGATACGCGGAATTTCGTTTCGAGGTTTTCGTACCCCAAAAACTCCACCGAGAGTACATACTCTCCGTAAGCCAACGAGGGAATCGTCAGCACACCCTTGAAGCCCGACGTAAAATAGTGTTTCTTCTCCGGTGCAGCGGTCGAGGCCACCGCCGCGACGGCACCGGCAATCCCTTCGCCCGTATCGCCATCCACAATCGTCGAGGTAACTTTTCCCTGCTGGGCGAAAGCGGCCACCGAAAGCAACGCACACAAAACGGTCAGTAGTGATTTTTTCATTATTCAGTAAAATTTTCGCGCGAAGATAATCCATTTCTCCGAGTTTTTCCGATTCGGAGCGGCGAATCGCCCAAAAAAGGGGGTCAGTCGCCGAGCTTTTCGCCCAATCCGACGACCGACCCGCCTTGTTCATCCGTTTATCCGTGCGCGGTTATTTTTTCTTTTTGGCATCGTTGCACGTGCACTTACCGTCTTTCGGTGCTTGTTTGCCGTGTCCGGCCTCTTTGCAGCATTTGCCGTCCTTGTGGTGCATCTTCGCGGGATGCTGCGTGCGTTCGCCTTGCAGCTCCTGCCACTTCGCGAATTGTTCCGGCGTCAGAATGCTTTTCATTTTGTTCGTTTCGGCCTGCCGTGCGGCACGCATCTGCTCGCGCTGCGCCTGCATATCCTTGATTTGTTGCAAATTCAGTTCATAGACCTGCTTGGTCTGCGCATCCGTCAGGGTGAGTTTCTCTTTCAGACGATCGGCCTTGCGTTGGGCCATTTGTTCGGCGGTCGGACGTTCTTTCATCATCCGGCTCTGATGTCCGTTCTGATTCTGGGCCGATGCACCCGTTCCAATCAACAGGCACAAGGCCGCTGCGACTGCAAAAATGTTCTTTTTCATACTGTTTTTTGTTTTTGGTTTTGTTCCCGAATCCGGCCTTTCCGGTTCGTTCTGAACTCTGATGCAAAGGTAAAGCCAAACAAAACGCCCCGAACCGAAGTTCGGGGCAAACGACTGAAATGCAGGTTGAAACGACTATTCGGCGGGGTGAACCGCCGTCAGCCAAGCCTTGAATTCGGGAACGCGGGCTTTCGAAATGACGATACGTTCGGGTGTTTCGACCGTCAGATGAAGCGTCAGCCGGCTGCCGAACCACACAGCAATCTCTTTGACCGCCCGACGTGCAACGATGAACTGCCGGTTGGCCCGAAAGAAATCGCCCTCCGGCAAAAGTCCCTGCAAGGCTTCGAGCGTTTTGTCCAGCGGATAAACCGCTCCGTCGTAATCATAAGCGGTTACTTTCTCATCGCAAGTATAACAAAATGCAATCCGTTCGCATCGCAGCGGGATGATTTTGTCGCGCACATGCACCAAAAAGGTCTCCGCACGGGCCCCAGCTGCAGCCATCGAACGCACCCGCAAACCGTAATCGCTCCGCTCGCTGCCGGACAATCGACGCAATTTTTCGAGCGCGCGACGCACGGCTTCGGCGTTAATCGGTTTCAGCAGATAGTCGATGCTGTTGACCTTGAACGCTTCGAGTGCATACTGGTCATAAGCCGTCGTGAAGATGACCGGTGCCGTCACTTCCACCTCGCGGAAGATGCGGAACGAATCGCCGTCGGCCAAATGGATGTCCGCGAAAAGCAAATCGGGTTGCGGATTGTTGCGCAGCCAGTCGACGCTCTCGACGACGCTTTCGAGCGTCGCAACCACTTCGATTGCCGGAGCCACCGTTTTCAGAATCGCCAGCAAATTGCCCGCAGCGGCGGTTTCGTCTTCGATAATCAACGCTTTCATGACTGGGCGGGGGATTGCAACGGCATGCGCACCGCAAATTCGCGCTCCGTATCGACGATTTCGACCTCGCAGCCCGTAATCAGCCGCCAGCGGTTGCACAGATTGTTCAGACCGATGCCGGTCGAGGGTTCGGGCGTGAGTTTGGGGACTTTGGGATTGGAAACCACCAGCCACGACCCTTCGGTGCGAATCGAAATATGGAACGGATTGGCACGCGTAATCGTGTTGTGTTTCACGGCGTTGCCGATGAGCGGCTGCAACGACAGCGCAGGCAGCCGCCAATCCAGATATTCCGGTGCAACGTCCATGTCGATGAAGAGCTTGTCGGCATAGCGGATTTTGAACAAGTATCCGTATGCCTCGACGAATTTCAACTCCTCGTCGAGCGTCATCAAGGTGCTTTGGCCATTTTGGATGATGTATCGGAACGTGTAGGAGAGTTGGTCAATGTAAGTCAGCGCCTTTTCATTCTCTTTTTCGCGCACGAGCATCGCCAGCGAATTGAGCGAATTGAAAAAGAAGTGCGGATTGATTTGCCCCACCAGCAGGTTGTAGCGGGTGGTGAGATTTTCGTTTTTCAGCTGTTCGTTTTCCAGCTCGACAGCCTGCCGCTGGGAAATCAGCGTATAAATACGCGCATAAAGCAACGATGCAACGACCGCGAACGTCCATTTCAGCAACAGCATGTAATCGAACATGCGTCCGGTCGAAAAATTCGGAACGATATGCCCCGAACGCCAGTCGATGACCGGCGCCACGAAATAGCATGTAGCGGCAACGGCCACTCCCACGACGGAAGCCCGTGCGACATCGCCTCCGTTGCGCCGCGTGGCGGTCACCACCGACAACAACACGAACGAAAGCAACAGATAGTAGAGCAGCTGCACCGAAATATCCGTCGCGGCCGAAGGCCGGTTGAAGACCGTGCCGTAATCGAAATCGGCCCCGTTGCGCATCCTGAGTTTATGCAGCATCGGATGTGCGCCGTGTTTTCGATTCATCGGCATCAAGTCGATTACCAAACGGTCGCCGTCGGCCAATCCGAGCCGATGAATACGGTGCATCGGCGCATAGACGCTGTCTCCGTTTTCGTAGACGACGTAACCGTGTCCGTCGGGTGTCACGTGCAAGACGCCTTCATCGGGACGTTCGACAATCTGCCGTCGGGCAGGTGCAGGCTGTTGCGTGTCGCCCCGCTGCTCGACAACCAACAACAGCACATAGGAGAAATTGACCACCGTACTGATAGCCGCAGCGACCAGCAGGTTCAATATCCAATCCGAATAACGCAGTTTCATCGTTCGGAGATTATTCTTCGTCCTTGAACCACGACGCATAAAGCATATAGTCGCGGGCCGTGCGGCGGATGATTTCGTCGCGCTGTTCGGGCGTTACCGATTTGACCTTGCGGGCCGGTACGCCGGCATAGACCGAATCGGGTTCCAGCTGGGCATTCGAGAGCACCAGCGCATTGGCGGCGATGATGCACCCCGACGGCACGACAGCGTTGTCGAGCAGGGTAGCCCCCATGCCGATTAAACAGTTATCGCCGATGCGGGCTCCGTGAATAATGGCATTGTGTCCGACCGAAACGTCGTTGCCAATGATAGTCTGCGACGGATGTTTCGCTCCGTCGTAAATCGTGTGGAGTACCACGCCGTCCTGAATGTTCGTGCGGTCGCCGATGACGATTTTGTTCACGTCGCCGCGCAACACGGCATTGAACCATATCGAGCAATCGCGTCCGACCGTGACGTCGCCCACGATGACGGCCGTTTCGGCCACGAAGGTATTTTCACCAATTACGGGTTCGTGCCCGCGCACTTTCCGAATGTATGCCATAACTTTATAATACTTCTTTTATTTCTATCTCGTAATCCGCATTTTTCCCTTCGCGTTTCACTTCGATTCTGTGTCGGCCGGATACCCGCATCAAGCTGTCTGCATGTGTATGCGAGGCCAACACCACTCCGTCCCAGCCGACAACTACATCCCCTGTTTGCAACCCTACGGGAGCGATATTGTCGAAGAGGCCCGTCACCATCCAACCGTCGCAAATATCCGTGCGGTCGATTATCGTGAATCCGGCTGTTTCATAGGGAAACGGCTCGTCGCAAACTTCCGTTCGGCGTAACCACAAAGCCGGTGTCGCAAAATCAATAGCAAAAACAAACCTTTCGAGCAGCTTGGTGCCGATTACGCCCTCGACATCCGCTCCGGCAAGATAACCGCTTTTATCGCGCGAAATGGATACCGGCACCATCGCAAATGTCTCTCCGCCAAAGTCAACCGTCGCAGCTCTGCAAATTTCGGTTTCCGATTCGCCGCCGACACCTCCCGCAATCGTGGCATAATGAACCCGCCGACCCGCATAACCGTCGAGCCCAGCTTTCTGTGCCGCCGGAGTATTGACAATCAATGTCGTACCGCATCCCATATCGAGCAGAAACCGACCGTCGACGATTCGTTCGTCATCGAACCGCACGCAGGCATCGACCAGCAGGAAATCCCCTTGTTTTTCCAGCGGAAACCGTCGGAATCCGACACCGGCAAGCGTATCGGGGTTGACTGCTCGCATATATCCGCGACGCAAATCGAACAGCACGCAACTATCGGCAAAACGATTCAAATAATCCAAACCGAAAATGCCGTCGGCCTGCCTGCCTACAATCGCTTTCAAGTCGAGCACCGAGGTCATCCGACTTTCCAAGTGCAACGTATCGACATCGAACGTCAACGTGTCGAGTATAAGCTGCGCTTCTTTCCTTTGTGTACCTGCGCCCCAGATATTCGCTCGTCCGAGCCGTCGGGGGCTCCATTCGGAGCAGGCCAGCCACAACGAATCCACATGCAGGCCCACAGCTCCCGTGTCGAAAATCAGTCGGGCTGGAATCGAATCGCAAAGCCGTGCATCGAAATAGAGATGCCCCTGATGATAATCGAACGGCAACGCCCCGTCGGGTAGCGTTTCGGCTTCAAGCGTCCCCGAAGCGGACGTTCCGCCGCAGCCAACCGACAAGAGGCAAAGCAATAGCGAAACAGAAAACAATAGGGTGCGTCTCATTCTGTTTTTTCTTCGTGTTTCGCCGCTTGCCACAGCGCTTCCATTTCATCGAGCGTCAGTTCATGCAACGCATGTCCTTTTGCTTCTGATTGTTGCTCCATATAATTGAAGCGACGGATAAACTTCTTGTTCGTGCGCTCCAAAGCCGCTTCGGGGTCGACACCGTAGAGCCGGCAGGCATTAATCAGCGCAAAGAACAGGTCGCCGAACTCGCCTTCCAGTTCCTCTTTGCGCCCCGCTTTCATTTCGGCTTCCACTTCGCCGATTTCCTCCTGCACCTTGTCCCAGACATCCTCCTTTTTCTGCCAGTCGAAACCCGTCGCAGCCGCCTTTTCGCCCACACGGTAGGCTTTTACCATTGCCGGAAGCGAACGCGGAACGCCACCCAGCGTACCGCTTTTGCGGTTCTTCTTGCGGAGTTTAAGTTCCTCCCATTTGGCTTTCACCTCGTCGGGCGTATTGGCGTGAATCTCGCCGTAGACATGCGGATGACGGTATATCAATTTATCGCACAACGCATTGGCCACGTCGCCGAAGTCGAACGCGCCTTGTTCCTCGCCCAACTTGGAGTAAAAAACCACGTGCAGCAACAAGTCGCCCAACTCCTCTTTGATACCCTCCATGTTGCGGTCGGATATGGCATCGACCAGCTCGAACGTCTCCTCGATAGTGTTATTGCGCAACGACTCGAAAGTCTGTTCGCGATCCCAAGGGCATTCGCGTCGCAAACGGTTCATCACTTCCAGCAGACGGGCCGTAGCCTCCAAACGTTTGTCTTCCATTACTTTCTTCGATTTACTTCTCGCAAAGTTAGGAAAATTCGTAAAAAAACGCTTTTTTTGTCGAAAACAATCCGTATTCATGCACCATTTTCGACTTGCGTTCATCCTCCTCGTTTTAGGAAGCAACCTCTTTCCGGCCTGTTCGCGGACTTTGCCCGACCGATGCATCATCGGCCCGTCATCCCGCATAACCTGCCCTGCGGAACTCGCACCGATTTCCGACTATCTCGCCCAATACCTGCCCGCTGCAGTCGACCCGAAAGGCCCCAATACCGATGCCGACATCCGACTGACCGTCGACACAGCGCTCGTAGCCGAAGGTTTCCGGCTCGAAATCCGACCGACCGATGTTCGCATTGCGGGCGGCGGTTACGGCGGCGTATTCAACGGTGTGCAAGCACTATTCCGGTTGATGCCGGCCGAAATTTATGCCAAACAGCAGCCGGCACGAATCGAATTGCCCGACACGGTGCTGACCGATGCGCCGCGTTTCGCTTATCGCGGCATGATGCTCGATGTCGCCCGCACGTGGCAGGGCCCCGATGCCGTTCGGCGGTTCATCGACCTACTGGCCTACCACCGCATCAACAAGCTCCACCTCCATTTGGCCGACGACGAGGGCTGGCGCATCGAAATCAAATCGCACCCCGAACTGACCGAAATCGGCGGATTTCGCGGCGACGATTCGCCCGTACGGGCCGTTTATGGCAAGTGGGACGAGAAATACGGCGGCTACTTCACCCAACAGCAAATGCGCGACCTAATCGACTATGCGGCCATGCGCAACATCGAAATCATCCCCGAAATCGACCTGCCGGGCCACAGCCGCAACATCGCCTCCGTCCACCCCGAAATCCGGTGCAATTATCCGCCCGACACCGTTTCGACCAACGGCTACGACTATCGTTCGGCATGGTGCGTGGCCCGCGAAGAGAACTACACGCTGCTTGCCGATATTCTGCACGAAATCTGCGAATTGTTCCCGTCGGAATACATCCACATCGGCGGCGACGAGGTCGATTTTTCGCAATGGAAGCGTTGCCCCGATTGTCGTGCGCTGATGCAGCGCAAAGGGATGACCGACCCGATGATGCTCGAAGAGTATTTCATGGACCGGCTTACGGAGATACTCGCCGCACACGGGAAACGACCGGGTGTCTGGAACGAAGCAGCGGCTTCGGGACACTTCACTCACGACTGCCGCGCATACGGCTGGGAACATGTCAAAGGGTGTCTGAACGTAACGGCACGAGGGTATGAAACGGTCGTCATGCCGGGCGAATACTTCTATTTCGACATGCGCCAAACCCCCGAAGAGGACGGTCACGACTGGGCCGCGATTTTCGACGCCCGGAAAGTTTACGGATTCGATTTCGCGAAACTCGGATTCAGCGAGGAGCAAATGAAGCACGTCATCGGGCTCGAAGGCACCTTTTTCAGCGAGGCTTACGTTTCGCACGAGCCGGAACGGCCCGACTACCTCGATTACATGTGTTATCCGCGCATCTGCGCGCTGGCGCACATCGCTTGGCAGGGCAACGACGAGGGATGGGACGCTTTCTACCGCCAACTTGTCACAGAGCATTACGACCGCATGGCGGCTATGGGCATCCGCTTCCGGCTCTTTCCGCCCAAACTGACCTACCATGAGGGAAAATTGAGCGTTACGACCGACGACAATTCGCAGGTATTCTATATTAAAGAGGGGGAGACGGAAGAACATCGTTACAAACGACCGATTCGCACCGACCGGCCGCATCTGTACCGCTTTTTCACCCGTTACCGTACTGCCCGCAGCCCTTATGTGGCGGACAAATCCTATTACCGCACCATTACGCCCGCACTGACCATCACGACCTCGATGGGCGAAAGTTCGGGGTTGCCGTATTCTAACGCAGAGAACTACAAAGGGTTGTCGCGCACGCGCCGTGCATGCCGTCAGCAGGACTGGATTCGCTACGATTTCGCGCAACCGGTTGCGTGCCGGGAAATGTACCTGCAAACGGGCAACCGCCAACTGCCGAAAACGATTGTGACGACCGGCTATGCAGAGGTATCCTATGACGGAGAGACGTTCGAGCGAGCAGGTGAATTGGAAAAGGGCAGCATCACGCTGCACCCCGACCGACCGATAAAGACAGTGCGAATCACATCGACTTGCGACGACAACGGCACCCCTTACGTCACCATTCAGCCGCCGAAAATCAAACCGGTATTATAGACTATTCCGCCAGCATCCGGTCGAGTTTCGGGCGTATTTCCGATGATTCGGGACGCGGCGCATCAAGGTCGACCAACCGACCGTTGCGGTCATAGAGAATCAAATGCGGAATGCGACGATTGTCGATTTCTTTCAGAAACTTACAATTTTTCGCATTCAGCACGCGGAAACAGAACGCACCCGTTTCTGCAACGCGGTACTTGGCAACGGCCCGTTTCCATTGGTACGGCGTATCGTTGATTGCCAGATATACGAATGCGACATCCCGTGCGGCGTATGCCTTGCGCAGTTCCAAAGCAGCCGACATTCCGGCACAGCAAGGGCCGCACCACGAAGCCCAAAAATCCACCAGCACGACTTTTCCGCGCAGACGGTCGAGTAGGTCGGCATAATCCGTTCGGTTGCCTGCCGAATCTTCAAGCACCAAATCGTTTGAATAGCCCTCTTTTGTCCGATTTTTCCCGACAATCGGTTTCATCGTAAAAGTCGAATCGCCGGACAGTTCCGTATAAATCGCATTACACTGCCGGACGAACTCCGTCGGATAGCTTGTCCAGCCCCAATCGTCGGATGAAACGCGCTCCATCATCATTCGCAAAGCTGCGATACGGGCATAACGCGAGAGGGTAGTATCACCAGCTATCCGTTCGCAATCAGTCACCGTAAACCGATGCGGTAGCAGTCGCACTGCCAATCGGTGCGAAAAAGCATAATGCATCAACGAATCCGAAGCTAATATCCGGCGCAACGCACTTTCAGGCACCTGCTTTTTCCTGTTCGGGAACGGCGAATCGAGGTCGTCCAACGACCTTTCATTCGGCAAATGGCGTCCGCGCAAGTAATCCGCATAGCGGTTCGTCAACTCACCGTTTCGTTCCAACGAATCCAACCGAGCAGCATAATCCACCCGATAAACCCGATACACCTCGCACAAAGAATCGAGATTCGGACATCGAACGCGATAATTCGCCAACACTTCTTCATATTTCGGATTCTTCCGGTATTTCGGTTCGTGCAACCCCCGCCACATAAGCCGATAATTGTCATCGGTGCAGACGGTTTGCAGACTGAAACCCGTAGCGGCGTGGACGCTGCGTGCATCCGCTTCGGGAAGGTTGTACATCCACGTATTCCATTCCGAACGCAGACTACGGATATGCGGACGCAGATTCTCACCATAGGTAAACAATACCGTATCGCCCGCTTCCAGCAGGTAGTAATTGTCCTCGACCGCCTGATTCCGGTGCATGATTTCGGCATAGCCTCGATAAGTCGGAACCGTCAGCGTATCCCGCCCTATTTGCGGCGGAAAATAATGACGCAGGACACACGTACTGTCCACATAATCGACAATCGTTTCCGGCAGACAGGAGCGATTCCCCAAGAAACGGTCCGTTGACGTATGGTCGGGACAATTCTCGAAAATAAGAGTTACGGTATCCGGCTCCGGCCGCAGGGACACATCCGTACACGAAACGACGGACAACACCACGACCGCTATACCCAAAAGGTTCTTCATACCCATATGAATAAAATAAGGGGTGGAATATCGCTCTACCCCTCCTAAATCCGAAAAATCATGCCCGCACCGTCGCGCCGCACTTCTGCTCGAACTGCTTTGCGAGATTGGCCATAACCCGCTCGATAGTCTTATCGTCCAGTGTGCGGCTCTTGTCCTCCAAAACGAAACTCAACGCATAAGATTTCTTTCCGGCAGGCAGTTTGTCGCCCTCGTAGACATCGAACAGCGAAACGCTCTTCAACAACTTGCGCTCCGTAGCGAACGCCACCTCGCGCAATGCCGCAAAGGTCACCTTGCTGTCGACGAGCAACGCCAAATCGCGTTTCACTTCGGGGAATTTCGAGAGTTCCTCCACCGTGATTTTCAGTTTCTTCGTCGACTTGACCAACGCATCGAAATTCGCCTCCAAGAAATAAACGGGCTGCTTGACATCCGCTTGTCGGCAGATTTTCGCACTCACGACACCGATTTGCAACAACTCTTTCCCATTCAGCGACAGGGTCAAACCCTCGCTGAACAGGTCGTTCCGCAGTTCTTCGGTCGCCAGCCCGTAAATGTCGATACCGAACCGGCGCAACAATTTCTCGGCAACGGCCCGCAACGTAAAGAACGACGCCGCAACCGGTTTGGCATCCCACGAAGCCGGAACCGCCGTTCCCGTCATGGCAACGGCCAGCCGATACTGCTCCGAATAAGCATCCAAAGGCTGTTCGTCCGTCCGTTTCGACGCATCGTAATAGTAGCAGTTACCGAATTCGTACAATTTCAAATCGCCGTTGCGGTGGTTCGCATTAAGTGCCACCGCTTCCAACATGTTGAACAGCAGCGTTTGCCGCATGACGTTCAAATCGGCGCTCAACGGATTCAAAATGCGCACGCAACGTTCGGCAGGGTAGGCCTGCAGCCCTTCGTAGTAAGCCCCTTTGGTCAACGAATTGGACATGATTTCCGAAAAACCGTTCGCCGTCAGGAAATCGGCCGTCGCATTCATCAGCGCATTGCGGTCGGGTTTCGGCGCATAAGACAGGGTGGAACGCACCTGCTGGGGAATTTCCACGTTGTTATAGCCGTAAATCCGCAAAATATCTTCGATAAGGTCGGCTTCGCGCTGCACATCGACCCGATAGGGCGGCACAGAGACCGTCAGCACCCCCTCTTTTTCGGCCAGCACTTTCACTTCCAGCGCGTCGATAATCGTTCGGACGGTCTCCTCGGGAATATGTTTGCCGACCAAAGCGTCGATACGGGCGAACGAAATGTCGAATACGAAATTCTCTGCCGGCACCGGACAAACATCCTCGATGT
>CAMWYI010000028.1 GCA_947178455.1 uncultured Alistipes sp.
CGATTTTCTGCCGCGCTTCGGGTGGCAGGTGCTGGCGAATTGCAGCCTCAACCCCGCGAACAACGATTTCAGTAAATTGGTTGTGGGGTATGGGCATGTTTATCTGCCGGGCTTCGCGCCGCACCACTCGCTGCAAATAGCGGCGGCCTATCAGACTTCGCTCGGCGGGGCCCGCTTCCCCTCCGGCTACCGGCCGTTGTCCTATCGGTCGGCGGTGCTGATTCCGACCGGATTCGGTTCAATGGCCATCGAATCCAATCATTATCGGGCCGTGTCGGTCGATTACCAGCTGCCGGTGTGGTATCCCGACGGCGGTATCTGCGCAGTGCTCTATGTCAAACGCATCCGCTTGAATATCAGCGGGCAGGGCGCCGGATTCCGCACGCCGAGCTGGAACGGCATGATGCAGCGGCACATCTGGTCGGTCGGCGGCGACCTGATTTTCGATTTCAATGCTTTCCGCACACCGGCTTCGTACACTTCGACGTTCAAACTATCGGTCTACCGTCCGTCGAGCGGCGGCGTGTGGGTCGGCGGCTCGCTGGGACTGCCGTTTTAATCAATAGGCTGAATAGCTAATAAACAATTCAATAAATAATTTATGAAACGCATCGCTTATTCCTTGTTCGTCGCCCTGCTGCTGTGGGCGACCCCGACCGAAGCCCGACGGCCCAAACCGCAGGCCGACGAAGAAGTCCGCAACGTCGTGGTGATGATCGGCGACGGCATGGGCCTCGCCCAAGTAGCCGCCCTGATGATCGAAAACCGCTACGAACCCACTTCGTTCGACCGTGCGCAGTACACGGCCATTTGCAAGACCTATTCGGCCAACAACCGTGTGACCGATTCGGGTGCTTCGGCGACCGCTATGGGCACGGGCCACAAGACCGACAACAGCCGCATCGGCGTGCTGCCCGACGACACACTGGTAGAAAACTTGGTCGAGCTGGCCAAACGGCGCAATCTCGCGACGGGCATCGTCGTAACGTCGTATCTGTCCGACGCCACGCCGGCCGGATTCACGGCGCACACGAATAACCGCCGCAATTACCGTACTATCGCCGAAATGCTGGCCGCACAGCGGCTCGACATTGCTGCGGGCGGCGGCCGCACCTACTTCGAGGAGCAGGAGGGCCGCAGCCTGATTGCCGAAATGCAGGCACAGGGCTACACCTATACGGAGACGCCCGAAGCTTTCTTGGCGGTCGACCGGCTGCCGATTTTGGGACTTTTCGCCGACAAATATATGCCTGCCGCCGCCGAACGGGGCGACTACTTGCCCCGCGCCACCGAACATACGCTGGAGCTGCTGGGCCGTGAAGGCAAGGGTTTCTTCGCAATGATCGAAGGGTCGCAAATCGACATTGGCTGCCACAACAACGACCCCAAAACCATGCTCGACGAGATGCGCGATTTCGACGCGGCCGTCCACAAGGCGTTCGACTATGCCGACGCGCATCCCGGAACGTTGGTCGTCGTGGTCGCCGACCACGAAACGGGCGGTCTGACCATCGTGTCGAACAACAAGGATTTCACCGCCTCCGAAAGCGGCATCGAGTACCGATACAGCACGTCGGGCCATACCGGAACGCCGGTCGTGCTCTATGCCTACGGCACCGGTGCGCAGCATTTCAGCGGCGTGATGGAGAATACCGAGATTTTCGCCCGCATCAAAAAGCTGCTCGACTTGAAATAATCGCTCGCGGCACGTCGCTGCCGGTTGTGCTGGAACCGTCTCGGCAAAAAGTGCAAGTATGTTTGCTCTTTTGCCGAGGCTTTTTCGTATCTTTGACTTCGTCCAAGATACTCCCGCTCGGCAAAACCAAAAACAAGTTTGGTTTTGCCGAGGCTTATTCGTATCTTTGTGCAAATGTTTCGGTCTATGAAACCACAAAAGAAACAGGGTCTCGACCCGCAGAAAATCAAATACGTCTGGTACGTCGCTTTCGCGCCGATCGTGCTGGTGGCGGCGATGCTGCTGCTGACGGCCGCAGGCGCATTCGGACGGCTGCCGTCGTTCGAGGAACTGGAAAATCCGCGCAGCAACCTCGCGACGGAAATCTACTCGGAAGACGGCAAAGTGCTAGGCACGTTTTTCGTGCAGAACCGCTCCTATGTGCAGTACGACGACCTGTTTCCGTCCGATTCGACGCTGCATCTGCGTCTGGACGGCCGCGAGGTGCCGCCCGTCGTCGCGGCGTTGATTTCGACCGAAGACGCCCGTTTCCGCAGCCATTCGGGTATCGACATTCCGTCGCTGTTCCGCGTGGCGTTCAAGACGCTGCTGTTGCAGAATACTTCGCAGGGCGGCGGTTCGACCATTACCCAACAGTTGGCCAAAAACCTCTTTCCGCGCGATACGACCAGCCGCGGTGCCGTCGGGCGCAAGGCGAAGCTGGTCGTATCGAAGTTCAAGGAGTGGATTACCGCGCTGAAACTCGAATACAACTACACGAAAGAGGAAATCGCGGCGATGTACCTCAACACGGTGGAGTACGGCTCCAACGCTTTCGGCATCAAGACCGCTGCACAAACCTTTTTCAACAAGGAGCCCGACCAGCTCAACGTGCAGGAAGCGGCTATGTTGGTGGGCGTGGTGAATGCGCCGACGCGCTATTCACCGGTGCGCAATCCGCAGAACGCCCTGACCCGCCGCAATTTGGTGCTGTCGCGTATGCGGAATGCCGGTGTCCTGACACGGGCGCAGTACGATTCGATTTCGGCACTGCCCATTCTGTTGAATTTCAAGCCTATATCGCACAATGCCGGTATGGCCACCTACTTCCGCGAGATGCTCCGGCTGGTGATGAATGCCGACAAACCCCGCCGCAGTCAGTTCTACAACGCATGGGATTACGAGCAGGCCGTAGCCGAGTACGAGAACAACCCGCTCTACGGCTGGTGCCGCAAGAACCGCAAGGCCGACGGCACGCCCTACGACATCTATCGCGACGGTCTGAAAATCTATACGACTATCAATTCGGAGATGCAGCGTTATGCCGAGCAGGCCGTGCAGAATCAGCTGGAAAAGGTCATCCAGCCCCGCATGGATGCGCAGTACAAACGTACGCGGGTGCTTTTCAACGATATGGAGCGGCCGGAGCGCGAACGCCTCGTGCGCAATGCGATGCGTTATTCGGACCGTTTCCGTGAAATGCGCAACGCCGATATTCCCGAACGGGAGATTTGGGCCTCTTTTGAAAAGCCGTGTTCGATGAAGGTCTTTACCTACACGGGCGAACGCGACACGCTGATGACGCCGCGCGATTCGATTCTGCACCACAAACGCATCATGCGGGCGTCGTTCGTGGCCATAGACCCCCATACGGGGTATGTCAAGGCCTATGTCGGCGGGCCCAACTTCCGCTATTTCAAGTACGATATGGCGAAGCAGGGCAAGCGGCAAATCGGTTCGACTATCAAGCCGTTCGTCTATACGTTCGCTATCGACCACCTCGGTATGACACCCTGCACGATGGTGCCTAACCTGCCCGTAACGATCGAGACGGCCAACGGCACGGCGTGGTCGCCCAAAGAGGCGGGCGACGTCGAGCAGCTCGGCGAGCTGCATCCGTTGTCGTGGGGACTGGCGCGCAGCCGCAACAACTACTCGGCGTGGATTATGAAGCAGGCCAAACAGCCCGGTGCCGTTGCTGATTTCATCCACAACATGGGCATCCGCAGCTACATCGACCCCGTGCCGGCCTTGTGTCTGGGGACTTCCGAATCGAATGTTTTTGAGTTGACGAGCGCGTTTTCGACCTTCGCCAATCAGGGTGTGCACAACGATGCCACGTTCGTCACGCGCATCGAAGACCGGCAGGGAAACACCATTGCGACCTTCATGCCGCAGTCGCAGGACGCTATCAACGAACGCACGGCCTACACGATGCTGACCATGCTGCAAAAGGTGGTGACAGCGGGTACGGCGGGCCGTTTGAAATATACCTATGGCTTCGAGGGAGTGGAAATCGGCGGCAAGACCGGCACTTCGAACAAAAACCGCGACGCATGGTTCATGTGCGTGGCGCCCAAACTCGTGGCGGGCGCATGGGTCGGCGGCGAAGATCAGGCGGTGCACTTGGTTGCAGCGGGCGAGGGTAGCGTCGTGGCACTGCCGATTGTGGGCGAATTTATGAAGAATGTCTATGCCGACGGCCGTTTCGGCATCTACCGCACGGACACCTTCGTCCGGCCGACGCAGATGCCGCACTACCGGTGCGACGATACCGTCGACCTCGAAACCGACGAATCGGAAGACGACGAATTTTTCGACTGACCCGTGCATCGGCTCGACAGAACTACCGAACATAGCATTACTACCAACTGAATAAAAAAATGAAAATCGCAATCGTGGGTGCCAGCGGTGCCGTAGGTCAGGAATTTTTGAAGATATTGCAGCAGCGCGACCTGCCCGTCGACGAGTTGTTGCTTTTCGGGTCGGAACGGAGTGCCGGACGCAGTTATCCGTTTCGCGGAAAGGAGCTTGCCGTGCGGTTGTTGCAGCACAACGACGATTTTCGCGACGTGGATTTCGCACTGGTATCGGCCGGTACGGGCGTGTCGCAGGAGTTTGCCGAGACTATCACGCGTCACGGCGCGGTGATGATCGACAACTCGCGTGCGTTCCGCATGGATGCCGACGTGCCATTGGTCGTGCCCGAGGTCAATCCCGACGATGCCAAGCATGCCCCGCGCCGCATCATCGCCAACCCTAACTGCACGACGATTCAGATGGTCGTGGCGTTGAACGCTATCGAAAAACTGTCGCACATCCGGCGGGTGCACGTCGCCACCTACCAGTCGGCGAGCGGTGCCGGTGCGGCGGCGATGGACGAATTGGTGCAGCAATACGCCGAACTGGGTGCCGGCAAGCAGCCTACGGTGTCGAAATTCTCCGCCCAGCTGGCCTACAATCTCATTCCGCATATCGACTCGTTCATGGAGAACGACTATACGCGCGAGGAGATGAAAATGTACTACGAGACGCAGAAAATCATGCACTCGGACATCCGCGTGTCGGCGACCTGCGTGCGCGTGCCGGTCATGCGCAACCACTCCGAGAGCATTTGGTTGGAAACCGAACGTCCCGTGACGGTCGAGGAGGCCCGCGCGGCATTCGCGGCGGCTCCGGGCATCGTGTTGCAGGACGACCCCGCCAACAAGGTCTATCCGATGCCGCTTTTCATGGAGGGTAAAGACCCTGTTTACGTGGGCCGTGTCCGCCGCGACCTGACCTGCGACAACGGGCTGACTTTTTGGTGCGTGAGCGACCAAATCCGCAAGGGAGCAGCTCTCAACGCCGTACAGATTCTGGAAACCTTGATTTAAGATACGGCAAGATTCGGTTGCCCGCTGCCGTCGGTTCGCGACGAGGCGTAGCTGACCGAGTTCTTCCCCGAATGCGTACCGCAGATTCCGTTGAGACGGAGTTTGCGGTACGTTATTTGTTCGGGACGACCTCGAATCAAAAACACTTCGTCACCATGAAAAAGTATCGTTGCACCGTCTGCGAGTACATCTATGACCCCGAAGCGGGCGACCCCGAAAACGGCATCGCGCAGGGCACCCCGTTCGAGGAACTTCCCGAAGGCTGGATTTGTCCGGTCTGCGGCGAGAGCAAAGCGGCATTCGAGCCCGTCGAAGAATAGGCCGTCGCATCTGCGGGCTGCACCTGCGGACCGCACAAAATCGCTCATTCCATGTATTCGTGTATCTTATCACTCATTTTCAGTATTATGACAACCACCGACACCGCAACACGGACGCAATTCACCGTCCGTGAGCTGCCCTATGCCTACGATGCGCTTGCACCGCAGGTCTCCGAGGAAACCATGCGTTTCCACCACGACAAGCACTACAAGGGCTATGTCGACAAACTCAACGAACTGCTCGCCGATTTGCCCTATGCCGGAAAATCGCTCGAAGAGATTATCGTTTCGTCCGACGGCCCGTTGTTCAACAACGCCGCGCAGGTGTGGAACCACGAATTTTACTTCGACCAGCTTTCGCCTACGCCGCAGACCCAACCGACGGGCGACCTGAAAGCGGCTATCGACCGCGATTTCGGTTCGGTCGACCAGCTCAAAGCGCAGATGAACAAGGCGGCTGCCGCGCTTTTCGGTTCGGGTTGGGTGTGGCTCGCCGAGGACAAATCGGGCAACTTGGTCATCGTCAGCGAACAGAATGCGGGCAACCCGTTGCGTCGCGGCATGAAACCGCTGTTGTGTCTCGACGTTTGGGAGCACGCCTATTATGTCGACTACCGCAACCGTCGGGCCGATGCCGTCGTCGCATTGTGGGACAACATCGACTGGAAAAAGGTCGAAACCCGTTATTATTAATAGGTACGACACGCGGCGATATTTTATAAGTAGAAAAAATCGACATTTGAATAAAATGTCGATTTTTTTGTTTTTATGCCTTTCTTTCTGCCTTTGCTTGGATAAAAACAGCCATTCTGGATTTTCTTCGGTGAAAATTTTTGTAAAAAAATAATACGGAATCGAAATTTTTTCTAATTTTGTTTACGTTTATCCGCAAAAAAAATGCGGAGACAACTATGTTTAATACCAAACTAACCTTTATGAAACACTTTACAAAACTTGCCCTGCTGTTGATGCTGGGCATGGGCCTCGCGCAAGCGGCTACGGCCCAAATTGTAGGGGGGGGGATTAAAGACGCTCAGGGTCAGCCAGTTATAGGCGCATCCGTAGCTGTCGACGGTACCACCCTCGGCACGACTTCGGACGTCAACGGACATTTCGAGTTGAATGTCCCGAACGCCAAAACAGCCGTGTTGACCGTTTCGTTCATCGGATACGCTACGCAGAGCGTGCCGGTCAACGGTCGTTCTCACATCGACATCATCTTGGAGGAAGACACTCAGGCCTTGGATGATGTCGTCGTTATCGGTTATCAGACCGTCAAACGTAAAGATTTGACAGGCTCCGTCGCTTCGGTAACGGGCAAGGATGTCTCTGCGATGCCGGTTTCCAATGTGGCACAGGCCCTACAAGGCAAATTGCCGGGTGTGAATGTGACCACGCAGGACGGCCGTCCCGATGCGACGGTTTCGATTCGGGTGCGCGGCGGCGGTTCGATTTCGCAGTCGAACGAGCCTCTCGTCCTCATCGACGGTATCCCGGGTACAATCAGCGATGTTCCGTCGGATCAGGTGGCTTCGATCGACGTATTGAAAGACGCTTCGTCGACCGCCATCTATGGTGCCCGCGGTGCGAACGGTGTTATCCTGATTACGACCAAAGGCGCCAAAGAGGGCCGTGTGAACGTAAGTTACAACGGCTATGTGAAAGTCAATACGGCTACCAACTACTACGATGCACTCGATCCGTATGATTATTTGGTAAGTTCGTGGACGCGCGCTTTTTCGATTACGGGTAATGGTTCCGCTGAACCGATCGAACGTTTGTATGGCATCGGTCGTTATGCGACGGGTGAAAACGGCGGTCTCGATGCCTATAAAAACGTGAAAGCTTATAATATGCAGAAAGAGGTTTACAAGTCCTCGATTTCGCATAACCACGACGTTTCCGTTTCGGGCGGTACCGACCGCACGAAAGTGCTTTTCTCGTTCGGCTATATGGACGAGCAGGGTATGAAACTCAATTCGTACCTCCGTCGTGCCAATATTTCGTTGAAAGTCAATCAGAAAATCACCGACTATCTCGACTTCTCGCTCGATACCCGTTACGTGCAGCGTCAGGCGATGGGCAACGAGGGTACGACCAACGGCAGCGGTTCGCTGCTTTCGTATTCGTACCGTTTCCGTCCGATTGCTACGGCCGACATTCGCGGCGATTTGGCGGCTATGCAGGGTACGAACATCGATACCTATGGCAAATACTCGCAGTGGGATACTTACAGCCCCTATGCGCGCATCATGGACTACGAACCGGAGACGAACCGTCAGCATTTGCTCGGCACTGCTACGGTGAACTGGAAAATCGTCAAAGGTCTGACCTATCATACGGACTTCACCATGTTCCGCACGTGGAACCAGAACTACACGTGGCAGGGAGCCATTGCCAAAGAATATCTCAATGCTGAGGGTGAAAAGACATTTGCCGGCGATGCTACGATTGCCAAAAATGACAGTTGGGGTATGCGTTGGACCAATACGTTGAATTATGACGTATCGTTCGGCGACGCTCACCGTCTGAATGTGCTGGTCGGTCATGAGGTTTCCAATTCGGGCGGTACGTCGCTTTCGGCGACGGGCTCGAAATATCCGGCTAACTTCACCAAAGAGAATGCGTTTGCTATGTTGAACCAGTATTCGGCCAATGGCGGTTCGGGTACGTTCTCGTCGGGCAAGTCGATTCCCGAACGCATCGTTTCGCTCTTCGCACGTGCCAACTACACGCTGCTCGACCGCTACCTCTTCACCTTTACGTTCCGTGCCGACGGTTCGTCGAAGTTCGCTCCGACCAAGCGTTGGGGTTACTTCCCCGCAGCCGCATTCGCATGGCGTCTGTCGGAAGAGGGCTTCCTGAAAAATACCGATTGGCTCGATAACTTGAAACTCCGTCTGTCGTACGGTCAGGTAGGTAACGACGGTATCAGTTCGAGCCTTTGGTCGCAGAGTTGGTCTTCCGTCACCGATTCGCGCTACCAGTACCACATGAACGAATCGACGCAGCAGGGTTATCAGTTCTCGTCGAGTTCGATGGCCAATCCGGACCTGAAATGGGAGACCACCGTTACCCGTAACCTCGGTATCGACTTCGGCTTCTGGAAGAATCGTCTGACCGGTAGTGTCGATGTTTATTGGAACACTACCAAAGACCTGCTGATGCAGACGGCCATTCCGGGTATCACCGGTTTCACCACGACCTATGCCAATGTCGGTCAGACTTCCAACAAAGGTGTCGAGATTGCTTTGCAGGGAGTGATTTACGAGAACCGCAACTGGAACATCAGTGCCGGTTTCAACATCAACTTCAACAAGAACAACGTAGACAAACTCTCTGAGAGCGTGACGGGTCTTTACGGTACGCAGTGGGGTTCGTCGATGACCAATCCCCAGCAGGACTATATCCTCAAAGTGGGTAGCCCGGTCGGCTTGGTTCGCGGCTGGATTTACGATGGTTTCTATACGGTGGATGACTTTACTTATGATAATGGTGTCTACACGCTGAAACCCGGTATACCCGACTACACGAGCGGCCAGGTTATGAAAACTCTTCATGGTATTCCGGATGGTGCTCGTCCGAAAGGACAGATGGCTTATCCGGGTATGGCCCGCTTTAAGGATGTTAGTGGTGATGGTAAGATTGGTGATAACGACCTGACCGTCATCGGCGACATGACGCCGAAACACACTGGCGGTTTCAATCTCAATGCGACGTTCAAGGGAATCGACTTCGGTGCCTACTTCAACTGGAGTTACGGCAATAAGGTCTACAATGCCCACAAACTGGCTTCTCTCTATAACTACAAGGAGGGCGGCGTATTCGAGAATAAGCTGGCGATTACAAAAAATCAGTTCCAAATCTTCAATGTCTCGAACGATGCGATTACGCAGTTGACCACACCCGACCAGTTGCGTGCGGCCAACGTCAACGCAACGCTGCCGTATGCCTATAACGAGGAGCCGATTGTTTCGTCGCTCGGTATCGAGAGCGGTTCGTTCCTGCGTTTGAATACGCTGACGCTCGGTTACACGCTGCCGCAGAAGATTACCAAGAAGTTCGGTGTAAGCAACCTGCGTGTCTATGCAAGTATCTACAACGTATGCACCATCACGGGTTACTCGGGTCTCGACCCCGAAGTGAACACCAACACTGCGCAGAACAAGCAGGTTTATCCTACGCTGGGTCTCGACTGGGGTGCTTATCCGCGTCCGCGTTCGTATGTCGTCGGATTGAACGTCACTTTCTAATTTCTAAAATGGATATTCAAGATGAAAAAATTATTTATAATTTCTTTCGCTATGGTTTGCAGCCTGTCGCTCGTTCAGTGCAGCGACTATCTGGAAACCTCATCGCCGGCGAATACCGATGACAGCTTCGTCACGTCGAGTCCGTCGGAGGCTTTCAAAATCCTCTCCAAGACCTATGCCGACTATCGGCAGAGCGCTTGGATGGGTACCTACCGTTACAACGACCCGTTCGGTTCCGACGTGGAAATTTATCCCGAAGGCCCCACCTCGTCCAATGCTTACAACAGCCGTCAGGAGATGGGTATGTTGACGGTTAACTCGATGTCTGGAGGGTTCAATGCCCTGTATAAAACAGTCAGCTACGCTTCGAAATTTGCGGATGTCGTCGGTTCCAAATCGGAATATCGGGCTGATGCAGCATCGGGTACCGCGACCGATTGGACTCAGCTTTACGGTGAAGCAGTTACGTTGATTGCTCATGCTTATTTTGAGTTGACGCAGCACTTCGGTGATGTTCCCTACGGCTATGAAAACCGTGCCGTAATGGAATACGAACTCACGTCGCGTTTCAAGATTTACGACGAGTTGATCGACCGTTTGCAAAAGGTTGAGGGTCAGATGTACGACCTTGGGCAGGGCGGTATCACCGGCGAACGCATTTCGCGTACTTATGCCAATGCTTTGATTGGTAAAATCGCGCTTTATGCAGGTAGCTGGCAGCCGATTCGCACCGATGTCGAGGGCCTTTACGGGAATGTTCAATTTGAAACGAAAGCCACAGGCGATGGTATTGCCTATGCCCGTCGTTCGGACTATGCGAAGTATCTCGCTATTGCGGAGGATTATCTCTCTCGTACGATAAACGAACGTGCCGGTTCGGCTCATTTGATTACCACCGACGACCGTGCCGGTGTGAACAATCCGTTCCAGCGTCACTTCCAGTACGGTTTGGATTTGGAAATCAGCCCCGAAACGATTTTTGAAATCGCTCATTTGCAGGGTGCCGGTCCTGACGGTATGGCGGTCAACAGCGAAATCCTCTACGCTTTCGGTCGTGCTTCGACGGGTAGCAATGGCACCTATCCTCCCAAAGTTTTTGCCGCTGTCCGCATGACGCCCGCTTTCTATTATGGTGGGTTCGACTTGGCCGACAAGCGTCGTGATGTGAGCGGTTGCGTGACGGGTCTCGTCGGTGCATCGGGAGATGAGAAACTACTTCCGCTTACATTGAATAACAACTCGGCCAATGCCGGTGGTATCACGCTCAACAAATGGGATTATTGCCAGATGGCTAATCCGTTCATCGAAAAACAGCGTCAGAGCGGTGTCAATTCGCCGATTTTGCGTATGGGTACGGTCTATCTGATGTTGGCCGAGGCGAAAGCCGGTTTGGGCAAGGCCGATGCGTTGGATTTCGTCAATGCGATTCGCGCGCGTGCCTTCGGTGACAGCAACCATAATTTGAGCGGACTTTCGGGCGAAGATTTGAAGAAAGCCATCGTAACCGAGGCTCGTTTGGAACTCTTCGGCGAGGCCGAGGTGCGTTGGTTCATGATTCGCAGCGGCTACTTCTCGGAAGACATCGTCGCAACCCGTGCCAAACTGCAAGAGATTGCCAATGCCATCAAGGCAGATGGTTCATATACCTTTGAAAACGGCAATGTTTTCCCGGCCTACGTATTCACCAAACAGGTGGAACTTCCGTCAGACGAGATGCTGGTCAAATCGGGTGATCCGACGAGTGAAACCCACTGGCCTGCATGGCGCGGTGTTTATGATTTCAGGAAAAAGGGTCTCAAAACCCAAGGCCACAACACGGCTATCAAGGGTTTGTTCGAAGTAGTGGTTCCGACCGTTTTCAATTTGATATATACTTACAAATCGTTCCCAGAGTCCTATAATAAGGATGAAGCAAAAAAGTTAACAGGTACAGTGTATAAAAAGGAGTCTTTCGATGGAACGTTTGAAGAAGTTTTGGCAAAAGCAGAAGAACTGAACGCGGTGGAAGCTAAGAAAGAGAAACCGGGTGAAGGGATAAAACAAACGGAGATTGCTTATTCGATAAACATTGAAGCGCAATTTGCAGATGGAGACTACATGTGTAATGAATGGGGTATGGCATTTGCCAACGACATCAACAATGTTCTCGACATGGTAGTCAGCGGACTCAAGGGTGCTACGGATGTTCCGCGTCCCTACTGGCCGATTCCGCTGGAAACGATTTCGCAGTCGAACGGCAAAGTAACCAATGGTTACGGTCTGCCTAACCAATAGCGGTTCGCACGACTGAAAACAAGAAGAGAGCCGTCCCATTCGGGGGCGGCTCTCTTTTTGTTTGACGGAACCCTTTGTTTCGTGTTCCGTTTGCGATAGGAATTTGTCTACCTGTTTTCCAGAAAATCGAGTACCAGTCGGTTGAACGCTTCGGGCTGCTCCATATTGGACATGTGGCCGCAATCCGAAAGCACCTCAATGCGGATGCATGGCAGATATTGCATTTCGCGCGGCCGATAGGGTTTGCCGTGCAGGTCGCATTCGCCTTTGAACATCAGTGTCGGTACATTCGGGCAGCGCTCCGCCAACGTTTGCCATGCTTCGCGAGCCCAAAACGACCGAGCCTCTTTGTGCAGCAGCTGAAAGGCGTCCCATTCGCTGACCATGCGGTGCAACGGCTCGCGAATCTCCTCCCGATGTGACCCACCGCCCGCGACGAGTTGTTCGAGCCATTCCTGCTTCGCGGTTTCCACGCCTTTGAGTTTTACCTGCGCAATTTCACGGTCGCGCTGGGTCGATTCGAGCGAATCCATCGGTTCGTGCGGGCCTTTGACCGAGCGGATGCCGCCGCTGGCCATGACGCACGAAAGCATCCGTTCGGGAGCTATCGCCAACATATCGCCTGCGACGAAAGCGCCCATTGACACTCCCACGATATGGGCCTGTTCGATGTGCAGCGAATCCATTACGGTCAACAAATCGTCGAGGTGCATGAACTGGAATCCCTCGACCTGTTTCGATGAACGTCCGTAACCGCGAAAATCGATTCGGATGGTTCGGTACTTTTGGGCGAATGGCACGAATTGGGGGGCCCACATGCGCCGGTCGAGCGTATGGCCGTGCAGCAGAATCAGAGGCTCGCCGCTGCCCATTTCCTCGTAATAAATCGACCCATTGCCGCTGACGGGGACAAAGCCGGTGCGGACCGTTTCGTTGTGATTCGAGCAGGCGCATGCTGCGAGTAGCATCCATGCGCTTGCGAAATAGCAAATGCGTTTCATAACTCCGAAGATAGATAAAAAATTCGTATCTTGTCTTGCGAAAAAAACTCAATTCGATATGAAACATTCGATTTTATCCGTGGTCGTTTCGGTGTTGACCGTCGCCTGCTCGTCGCAGGTCTCCGATACGACGCTTCCGTGGGAGAACGGACGGTTGGTCGTTTCGTCGGACGGCCGCTATCTTCAACATGAAAACGGCACGCCGTTCTTTTGGATGGGCAATACCGGCTGGCTATTGCCCGAACGAACGACCCGCGAGGAGGCCGATTTCTTCCTCGAAACGTGTCGCGAAGCCGGATACAACGTCGTGCAGGTGCAGACCGTCAACGGCGTGCCGACCCAAAACGCCTATGGCAAATCGTCGATGCCCGACGGATTCGACTTTTCGGGAATCGACGCCGAGAGCGAGGACGGTTACTGGCAACACATGGACTACATCATCCGCAAGGCCGAGCAGGAGGGTATCTACATCGGTATGGTCTGCGTTTGGGGCGGATTGGTGAAGCACGGTTATATGAACGAAGAGCAGGCTGTGGCCTATGGAACGTTCCTTGCGAACCGCTACAAGGATGCCCCCAACATCGTGTGGATTATCGGCGGCGATATTCGCGGCGACATCAAGACGGAGGTGTGGGAGGCGCTTGCCCGCACGATTCGGGGTATTGATTCTGAACATCTGATGACGTTTCATCCCTATGGACGCACGTCGTCGATTCAGTGGTTCCACGATGCCGACTGGCTCGACTTCAACATGTTCCAGAGCGGCCACCGGCGCTACGACCAGATTCGCGGCGACGGCGACGACACGGTGCAGGCTTCGATTTCCGAAGACAACTGGCGTTACGTGGAGGCCGGTTTGCAGATGCAGCCCGCCAAGCCGATTTTGGATGCCGAACCGAGCTACGAGGAGATTCCGCAAGGGCTGCACGACCCCTCGGAACCTTGGTGGAAAGCGCCCGATGTGCGCCGTTATGCCTATTGGTCGGTCTTTGCAGGGGCTTGCGGTCACACGTACGGGCACAACTCTATCATGCAGATGCACCCGGGCGAGAGCGTCGGTGCCTACGGGGCCCGCAAGTCGTGGCGCGAGGGGTTGAAAGACGACGGATTCAATCAGATGCAGTATCTGAAACGGCTGATGCAGACGTTCCCCTATTTCGAGCGCGTCGGCGACCAGTCGGTGATTGCCGGTGAAAACGGATTCCGTTACGATCGGGCTATCGCCACGCGCGGCAACGACTATCTGTTGGTTTACACCTATACGAACCGGCCGATGCAAATCGACCTCGGCAAGATTTCGGGCGATACGAAGAACGTATGGTGGTATTC
>CAMWYI010000029.1 GCA_947178455.1 uncultured Alistipes sp.
TTTCGCAGCTGGACAAGGGCTACCTCCAAGCCCTGATGCGTTACAACGCCGTGCTGGCGGAGCGGAACCGGCTGCTGAAAATGCAACCCGACGAAACGATGCTCGCGATTTACGACCGCCAGCTGGTCGAGCACGGCGAGGCGATTCATGCCCGTCGGCGCGAACTGGTCGCGCGGTTGCAGCCGCAGGTCGAACGCTACTACCGCACGCTGTCGGACGACCGCGAACAGGTGACGCTGCACTACAAATCGGAGCTCAACGACCGTCCGTTCGCCGAAATCCTGCAAGCGGCGCGGCAGAAAGACCTCGTCAATGAATTTACGACGGCGGGCATCCATCGCGACGACCTCGTGCTACGCATCGGCGACTATCCGCTGCGCAAGTACGGTTCACAGGGGCAGCAGAAATCGTTTCTGATTGCACTCAAATTGGCCCAATATGCCGTCGTGGCCGAAGAGAAGCACGAAAAACCGCTGCTGCTGCTCGACGACTTGTTCGACAAGCTTGACGCCTCGCGGGTCGAGCAGCTCATCCGCTTGGTCACGGGCGAGGAGTTCGGGCAGATTCTGATTACGGATTGCAATTCGACCCGTCTGCAAGCCATTTTGGACAAGGCGGGCGGCGATTATACGCTTTTCCGCGTGGCGGACGGCCGCATCACTGCCGAACGCCAAGCTGCGGAGCCGGACGACGACCCGCAACCTGCCCCGACGGAAGCGGTGAGACCGGCGAAATCGAAGGCCCCGACCTCAACCGACGAATGACGCCATGCGACGGACGAAAACCTTGTTGATGGGCGACCTGCTCGAAGAGTTTTTCAAGCGGCCCTACGTGGCGGCCAAAGTCGCCGAAGGCAAACTGCCCGATACGTGGCGAACGATTGTCGGCGACCAAGCTGCCGACCTCACGACCGAACTGCGGCTGGAACGGCACATTCTGCACGTCCGCATCCGGTCGAGCGTCCTGCGGTCGGAGCTGTTCTACCAGCGCGACGCCCTGCGCGACGAAATCAACCGCCGGTCGGGCATGCAGCTGGTCAATGCCGTCATCATCCGATAAAACAACGAGCGGCCGATTCATAACGAATCGGCCGCTGCCATTTTCGCCGCTTGGGGCGTCCTATTTTTTGCTTTCGAGGCACCAGAGTACAACCAGCCAAATGATGCCGATGACCGGGACGAAAGCGATGAGCCACCACCAGCCGCTGCGGCCCGTGTCATGCAGACGGCGCACGCCGACAGCCAACGACGGAACGAGCACGGCCAAGCTGTAAATCGAGCTGAGCACCGAAATGCCGAGCAAATAGCCGATAGCGCTGACGATGATGCTGGCAATCGTGTTGAAGAGGATGAACATCCAGAACTCCGTACGTTTTGCACGGCCGTTGAAATCGGCGTAGTGGTCTTTCAGACAACTCAAATACCAATTCATACTTATTTAAGTTTTTTAATGAAATAGTTAGTCCCTACTCTGTTGTTTCGTCGGATTTTCGGGTTCCTCCGTAAAACGTGCTGCAAAATTACAAAAAATTTCCTATAAGCGGTCGCTTCGGTGCATTGTTTCGTTTGGGGGTTGCGGGGCCCGTTATAACGAATCTTGCGGGTCGCCCGTGTCGACCAAATCGGCTTCGTCGACTCCCAGCGTGCGGTAGTAGGCATTCAGCTCGCGCACGATGTCGGTGCGGCCGGTGTAGGTCGCCAAGTAGTAGAGGTCGTTCAGCTCGTGCAGCCGGTCTTCCAATTCGCTCGTTACCAAATCGGCCTGCACGCCCTCGAACCGTAGGTAGTATTCGATGTATTCGATAATCGTGTGGGCGTATTCGAGCAGCAGGGCATCGGCCTTGCGCGTCGCGTCGGGCGCCCCCAACACTCCGGCCAAGTAGTAGGCCTCCAAGAACGGATAGGTGTTGTTGAAGGTGAACCGAATCCGGTCGGTCGGCAGCCGTTCCAGTCCGAGGTCGAGCAGTTCGACCGCTTCGTCGACGCGGTTCTGTTGGAGCAGCGCTTTGGCCACGCGCGCGAACGACGAGCGGGCGTGCGAGGCGTTGAGGTTGTACTGCAAGAAGTGGTCGATGTGGACACGCGGGTCGGCCAGATTGCCGTAGCGGAACGTGTCGCGCAGCAGCGGCGCAGCGTAATCGGGGTCGATGCGCCCTATTTCGGTGCCGCTCTCTGCGGGCGTGCGGATAGGCACGAACCGGTAGGCATAGCCGTCGAATTGCAGGTAATCCTGCAACCCCAAGTCGTAGAACATGTAGTACTGCGTCATGTAAATGGGCCGTTTCCAGTCGAAGTTGGCCAGCATGTCCAGCAGCATCAGCTGGCTCTTGTCCACATAGCTCTTGCGCAGCGTGAAATAAATCGTGTCGACCATCAGGTCGCGGTCGGCCTCCTTGACGATGCCCGCCGCGAGGGCGTTCTCCTTGTTGACCGGCAGGGCCAGCTGTTTGGTCGGGATGTAGTCGACGCGCTGGCCTTCGGCCGTGCCGTCGTCCAGTCGCAGCTGGTAGCGGGGGTCGTCGTTGCGGATGAAGTCGATAATCTCTTTCAGGGCGACGGGCCGGTCGATGCGCTCGCTGATGGGCACCCAGTCGTTGGCGAAAGTGTACTTGCTGCGCGGCAGCGAGAACGGAATGCCGTCGGCGTCGTTGGCGCGGGTCTTCATCTCGTCGACGTACCAGTCGCCGCCGAGGTACGACGTGTTCATGATGCGCACGTCGGGCCGCACGCCGTAGACCTCCTGATTGTTCCACAGCGGGAAGGTGTCGTTGTCGCCGTAGTTCAGGATAATGGAGTTGGGCAGTGTGGACATCAAGTAGTTCCAGCCGATGTCGCGCGCCATGTAGCGGTGCGAGCGGTCGTGGTCGTCCCAGTTCTGTGCGGCGAGAATCGTCGGCACGCCCATGCAGAGCACCGCAGCGGCGACGGCCACGACCGGCGTATTGCGGTGCGACAGCCGCACGAACAGCTCGTGGAAAGCCAGCACGCCCAGACCTATCCAAATCGAGAAGGCATAGAACGAACCGGCGAAAACATAGTCGCGTTCGCGCGGTTCGCCGGGCTGCGTGTTGAAGTAGAAGACCAGTGCGATGCCCGTCATGATGAAGAGCATCATCACGATTGCGAAGTTGCGCTGGTCGCGGTTCAACTGATACAGCAGACCGAGCAATCCCAGCAGGAACGGCAGGAAATAGTAGGTGTTGCGCCCTTTGTTTTCGGCGATTTCGCGCGGCAGGTCGTCCTGCGGGCCGGTGAACTGCTCGTCGATCCACGCGATGCCCGACAGCCAGTTGCCGTCGGTGATGGTGGAGTGCAGGGGCTGGATGTCGCTTTGGCGTCCGACGAAATTCCACAGGAAATAACGCCAGTACATGTAACTCAACTGGTAATTGAAAAAGAAGTTGAGATTTTCCAGAAAAGTGGGTTCTGTGATTGTCCGGCGATCGCCGTAATCGTCCGTATAGGTGCGTTTGCGGCCGAAGTCGAGCACCGTGCCGCGTCGGGGGCGTCCCTCGCTGTCGCGGAGGATTTCGCCGTTTTCGTCGCGCAGGGTTTCGACTTTGGTGCGGTAGGCCGCCCACTGCTTGAACTCGTTTTCGCTTTTGAGCGTGCTCCACATGCGCGGGAAGAGGTGGATGAACTGCGGGTCGTATTTGTAACCCGACAGGATGCGCACGGCCTTGTACTTGCCGTTGTCATCCAAGTAGAAGACCGTCTTGTACTTGCCGTCCGAGAGCTTCGGGGCCGAGTAGTAGGGGCCCGTGACCAGTGGCCGGTCGCCGTACTGGTCGCGGTTCAAGAGCGACAGCAGGGCCTGCGGATTGTCGGGGTTGTTGGAGTTCATCGGCGGGTTGGCGGCCGCGCGAATCGTGACCGAAGCGTAGGACGAATAGCCGACCAGAATCATCGTCACGCAGAGCAGCACGGTGTTCCACACGACACGGCCTTGCTCGTGGGCCCGCCACGTGAGCCAGCCCATGCCGCCGATGAGCGCGAGGGCGAAGACGACCATGCCCGAATTGACGGGCAGCCCCAGCACGTTGACGAAAAAGACGTCGACCATCGCCCCCATCCATACCGAGTAAGGAATGATGATGTTATTAATAAATACCAGCACGGCGCAGCCGGCCAAGAATGCCAGCGCGATGCCCTTGACGGTGGTGCGTTCGGTGCGCCGGAAGTAGTAGATAAACGCCAGCGCGGGAATCGTGAGCAGGTTGAGGATATGCACGCCGATAGAAAGGCCCATAAGATAGGCGATGAGCACAATCCAGCGCAGGGCGCCCGGTTCGTCGGCGTGTTCCTCCCATTTGAGCATCAGCCACACGACCAGCGCCGTGAACATCGACGAAAGGGCATAGACCTCGCCCTCGACGGCCGAGAACCAGAACGTATCGGTGAACGTGTAGGCCAGTGCCCCGACGACGCCCGCTCCGAGCACGGCGCAGGTGTTGGCGAGGGTCGGTTCGCCGCCGTTGCGCGCGACGAGTCGCCGTGCGAGGTGCGTAATCGTCCAGAACAGAAAGAGGATGCAGAAGGCGCTGGCAATGGAGTTCATGGCGTTGACGGCGGCCCCGACGTATTCGGGATTGCCGAACGCGAAGAGCGTGGCGATGCGCGCCAACATCATGAAGAGCGGCGCTCCGGGCGGGTGGCCGACTTCGAGTTTGTAGGAGGTGGCGATGAACTCCGAGCAGTCCCAAAGGCTCGACACGGGTTCCATCGTAGCGAGGTAGACGCACGCCGCAACGACGAAAACCGCCCAGCCGACGAGATTGTTCCAACGTTTGAAAGAAGCGTTCATGTTCCGCAAGTACTTTTGTGTGTGTAACCAGTGCAAAAATAATCATTTTTTGCATGTTCGGCGGAAAATGCCTAATTTTACGCTCCGAAACACATTTCGACATGGAATCCGAACTGGTACTTTACAATACGCTGACGCGCCGCAAGGAGCGGTTCGAGCCGCTGACGGCGGGGCGCGTGGGGCTGTACGTTTGCGGCCCGACGGTCTACGGCGACCCGCATCTGGGCCACGCACGGCCGGCCGTGACGTTCGACCTGCTGTTCCGCTACCTCCGGTCGCTGGGCTACAAGGTGCGCTATGTGCGCAACATCACCGACGTGGGCCACTTGGAGCACGACGCCGACGAGGGCGAAGACAAAATCGCCAAGAAAGCACGTCTCGAACAACTCGAACCGATGGAGGTGGCGCACTACTACACCGAGCGCTACCACCGTGCGATGGATGCGCTCAACGTGCTGTCGCCTTCGATCGAGCCCCACGCTTCGGGCCACATCATCGAGCAAATCGCGTTCATCGAGCAGATTCTGAAAGCAGGATATGCTTATGAAAAAAACGGATCGGTCTATTTCGACGTCGAAAAATACAACGCCGAGCATCACTACGGCCGCCTTTCGGGCCGCAACCTCGACGACATCGTGGCCAACACCCGCGAACTGGACGGCCAGAGCGACAAACGCCACTCCTATGACTTCGCCCTGTGGAAAAAGGCCTCGCCCGAACACATCATGCGCTGGCCTTCGCCTTGGAGCGACGGATTCCCCGGCTGGCACATGGAGTGCTCGGCCATGTCGACGCGCTACTTGGGCGAACGGTTCGACATCCACGGCGGCGGCATGGACTTGATGTTCCCCCACCACGAGTGCGAAATCGCCCAGTCGACGGCCGCGCTCGGCCACGACTCGGCCCGCTACTGGCTGCACAACAACATGATTACGATCAACGGCCAGAAAATGGGCAAATCGCTGGGCAACTTCATCACGTTGGAGGAACTCTTCACCGGTTCGCACAAGCTGCTGACGCAGGCCTACTCGCCGATGACCATTCGCTTCTTCGTCTTGCAGGCCCACTACCGTTCGACGCTCGATTTCTCGAACGAGGCGTTGCAGGCCGCCGAAAAGGGGCTCGACCGCCTGATGAAAGGTATCGAGACGCTCGACAAAATCCGCGCGGCCGACCGCTCGACGGTCAATCCCGCCGAACTGGAAGAACGCTGCCGTGCGGCGATGTCCGACGACCTCAATTCGCCGATGGTCATTTCGGCGCTGTTCGACTGGGTGCGCATCATCAACCAGCTGGCCGACGGCAAAGAGACGATTGCGGCCGCCGATCTCGATGCACTGCGAGCCACCGTGCGCCGCTACGCATTCGATATTCTCGGACTGACCGACGAAAAAGCGGCCGGTGCGGCTTCGGGCCGCGACTACGTGACGCCGCTGGTCGAGATGCTCCTCGCCGAGCGGCTGCAAGCCCGCGCGGCCAAAGACTGGGCGGCTTCCGACCGCATTCGCGACGGACTGGCTGCCGCCGGCATCCGCGTGAAAGACGGCAAAGAGGGTACTGATTGGGAGTTTAATTAACTGGTACGGAGCACGAGGTCGATAAGGAAAACCACGGGTCTTTTTGCTTTCGCCCCGGCACGAGCTGCATGGTTATTGAGAAAAATTCAAAAAACATGACGAAACCCCAATCGGCCGCGCTGGCGCTCGGTACCGAGCGCATCCGCAAGCTGTTGCTGCAATACGCCGTACCGGCTATCATCGCCATGACCGCTTCGTCGCTCTACAACATGGTCGACAGCATCTTCATCGGTCATGGGGTGGGGCCGCTGGCTATTTCGGGGCTGGCACTGACTTTTCCGCTGATGAACCTCGCCGCGGCGTTCGGTTCGCTGGTGGGCGTCGGGGCCGCGACGCTCATTTCGATGCGGCTCGGCCAGCGCGACTACGAAACCGCCCGGCACGTGCTGGGCAACGTCGTGATGCTCAACCTGATTATCGGCGTGTCGTTCGGTGCGGCGGCGTTGATTTTCCTCGACCCCATTCTCTACTTCTTCGGGGCGAGCGAGGCGACGATCGGTTACGCCCGCGAATACATGTCCATCATCCTGTGGGGCAATGTCATCACCCACATGTACTTGGGGTTGAACGCCGTGCTGCGGGCTTCGGGCCACCCCCGCAAGTCGATGTACGCGACCATCAACACCGTCGTCATCAACACGATTCTCGACCCGTTGTTCATCTACGGATTCGGCTGGGGCATCCGCGGGGCGGCCGTCGCGACGGTGCTGGCGCAGGCGATTTCGCTGACGTGGCAGTTCTATCTGCTGTCGGATAAACGCGAACTGCTGCACCTGAAAAAAGGCATTTACAAGCTGCAAAAGACCATTGTAAAAAATATCATCGCTATCGGCATGTCGCCTTTCCTGATGAATTTGGCGGCCTGCTTCATCGTCATCCTCATCAACAAGGGGCTCAAACAGTACGGCGGCGACTTGGCTATCGGCGCTTTCGGCATCGTCAACCGGCTGGCGTTCTTCTTCGTGATGATCGTCATGGGCATCAACCAAGGCATGCAGCCTATCGCGGGCTACAACTTCGGCGCGCGCCAGTTCGACCGCGTGCTGCGCGTGCTGAAACTGACCGCTATCGGCGCGACGGCCGTCACGACGTTCGGATTCCTCATCGGCGAGTGCATGCCGCGCGTGGCCGTGTCGCTCTTCACCTCCGATGCCGAACTCATCCGGCTTGCGGCCGAAGGCATGCGCATCGCGTTCGTCTTCTTCCCGATTATCGGATTCCAAATGGTCTCGACCAACTTTTTCCAGAGCATCGGCATGGCGGGCAAGGCCATATTTCTGTCGCTCACGCGGCAGCTGCTCTTCCTGCTGCCCGGCTTGATTTTTCTGCCGCCGTTGTTCGACCGTTACACCGCGTGGGACGGCAGCTGGGGCGTGTGGTGCGCCCTGCCGTTCTCCGACTTGCTGGCATCGTTCGTGGCTCTGGTGCTGCTGATGCGCGAACTGCGCCGTTTTTCCAAAATAGCTCATTCCGAATCGTAATGTCATCGAGGAAGATTATGCAGGATAAATTCGTCATCACCATCGGCCGGCAGTTGGGCAGCGGCGGACGCGCCGTCGGCGAACGCATCGCCCGGCGGCTCGGCATCCGCATGTACGACCGCCAGCTGGTCGCGCTGGCCGCCGAGCAGAGCGGACTGTACCCCGAATTTTTCGAGAAAGCCGACGAACAAGAGTCGCGCGGCGTGCTGTCGAACCTCATCGGATACCTCCGCTCGCCGTTCGCAGGCGACACCGGCGCGGGCAGCAACGTGCTGTCCAACGATGCGCTGTTCCAGATTCAGAGCGACGTCATCCGCGACATCGCGGCGCGCGAATCGGCCCTTTTCGTGGGGCGGTGCGCCGACTACATCCTGCGCGATGACCCGCGCTGCATCAGCGTATTCATCACGGCCGACCGCGCCGACCGCATCGCGCGGCTGTGCCGCGTGGACGGGCTCGAACCGGCCGAAGCCGAAGCCCGCATGGAACGCACCGACGCTCGGCGGGCTGCCTACTACGACTATTACAGCGGACGCCGCTGGGGTGCGGCGGCGACCTACGGGTTGTGCGTCAATTCGTCGTTGTTGGGCATCGACGGCACGGCGGAGTGCATCATCGCTTTCGCCGAACGGAAACTGCAAACGAAATTCTGACCCCTTATGGTACTTGTCGAACAAATCAAAGAGCTCGAAGGCCGCCGCGAACGGCTCGAAACGTGTCTGGACATCGAACAGAAGCGCATCGACCTGCGCAACGAGGAGGAGAAGACCCAAGAACCCGATTTTTGGGAGAATCCCGACCGTGCGCGCGAGCAGCTGCGCAAGGTGGCGGGCATCAAGGCGTGGGTCGAGGAGTACGACGACGTGCGGCGGCGGGTCGAGGATTTGCAGCTGATGCCCGATTTTCTGAAAGAGGGTGTCATGACCGAGCAGGAGATGGACGCGCAGTATGCGGACGCGCTTGATGCAGTCGAGAAGCTGGAAATGCGCAACATGTTGCGGCGCGACGAGGACAAGCTGGGGGCCATTTTGGACATCAACGCCGGAGCGGGCGGCACCGAAGCGCTCGACTGGGCGTCGATGTTGCTGCGCATGTACACCCGCTGGGGCGAGGCGCACGGCTACAAAGTCAAGGTGCTCGACTATCAGGCGGGCGACGAAGTGGGCGTGAAATCGTGCACGCTCGAATTCGAGGGCGAATATGCCTACGGCTATCTGAAAAGCGAGAACGGCGTGCACCGCATGGTGCGATTGTCGCCGTTCAACGCCAACAACAAGCGGCAGACGACGTTCGCGTCGGTATTCGTGTCGCCGGCGGTCGACGATACCATCGAAATTACGATTAATCCGGCCGACATCGAGTGGGACACGTTCCGTTCGTCGGGCGCGGGCGGGCAGAACGTCAACAAGGTCGAGACGGCCGTGCGCCTGCGCTATCACGGCAAGGATGCCGATACGGGCGAACCCGTCGAGTTCCTCATCGAGAACATGGAGACCCGTTCGCAGCTGATGAACCGCGAAAACGCCATGCGCATCCTGCGGTCGAAGCTCTACCAGCGCGAGCTGGACAAACGCATGGCCACGCAGCAGGCGCTGGAAGCCTCGAAGAAGAAAATCGAATGGGGTTCGCAGATACGTTCCTATGTCTTCGACGACCGCCGCGTGAAAGACCACCGCACCAACGTGCAGACTTCGGCGGTCGAAACGGTCATGGACGGCGATTTGGACCTGTTCATCAAGGCCTACCTCATGGAGTTCGGCGGGGAAGCCTGATTTGATAAAATTGCGATACCTTATGGAGAAACGATACGAAAAAGAGGAGCGCTATTCCGAAAAGACGGTCGAGGAGCTCCGAAAACATTACGAAGCGATCCTGCGTCTGCTGGGCGAAGACCCCGCGCGCGAGGGGCTGCTCAAAACGCCCGAACGGGTAGCCAAAGCGATGTCGTTCCTCGTGAAAGGCTACGACGAGAATCCGCTCGAAATCATCCGTTCGGCGATGTTCCGCGAGGAGTACAAACAAATGGTGCTGGTCAAGGATATCGAACTTTACTCGCTGTGCGAACACCACATGCTGCCCTTTTACGGCAAGGCGCACGTGGCCTACATCCCGAACGGCTACATTACGGGATTGTCGAAAATCGCGCGGGTCGTGGAGTGTTTTTCGCGCCGGTTGCAGGTGCAGGAACGGCTCACGGTACAGATTCGCGACTGCATTCAGGAGGCCCTGAATCCGATGGGCGTCGCCGTGGTCATCGAGGCGAGCCACATGTGCATGCAGATGCGCGGTGTCGAGAAACAGCAGTCGGCGACGACTACTTCGGCTTTTACGGGCATTTTCCTCTCCGACCACCGCACGCGCGAGGAGTTCATGACCCTCATCTCGCACCGCTACCGGTAGACCGGCGAGACCGGCGGCTGCCCGAAATCCAGCAGGTCGGCCACCCGAAAATCCGGCAGCTGAAAGTCCGGCGGGCCGAATCACTCGCCCTCGTCGACGAATTCGATGTCGATTTGGCGCTGGATGAGCTCTTGCAGCGACAGCGACGTTTCGGTCGAAGCGACGCCCTGAATGCGCAGAATCCCGTCGAAAATTGTGTGCATCAGGTGCTCGTTGTCCACACAGTACATTTTCACCAAAATGTTGCCGATGCCGCCCGTGATGAAGTGGCATTCGACGATTTCGGGAATATCTTTCAGCAGCTCCACCGTCTTGTGGAGCAGCTGCGGGTCTTTCATCGTGATGTAGATGTGCGCACAGACGTCGAATCCCAGCATCTTGGGGTCGACAATCAGCCGACTGCCCAAAATGACTTTGGATTCTTCCAGCTTGCGGATGCGCTGGTGGATGGCCGCCCCCGAAATCCCGCATTCGCGGGCTATCTCCAAAAAGGGCATCCGCGCATTGGCGAGCAGCGCCCGCAGGATTTTGTAGTCTATCGCGTCGAGTTTCGCTTTTGCCATCGTTTTCTACGGTTATTTCAGTACTCCGAGTTCTTTGCCCACCTTGACGAACGCCGCCACGCAACGGTCGAGCTGTTCGACCGTGTGTCCGGCCGAAACCTGCACCCGAATGCGGGCCTGTCCCTTCGGCACGACCGGATAGTAGAATCCCGTGACGAAAACCCCCTCGTCCTGCAAACGGGCCGCGAACTCCTGCGATAGCTTGGCGTCGTAGAGCATCACGGCGCAAATGGCCGATTGGGTCGGTTTGATGTCGAATCCGGCGGCCAGCATCGCCGTGCGGAAGTGTTCGACGTTGGCGACCAGCCGGTCGTGGATTTCGTCGCTTTCGCCCAGCATTTTGAATAATTCGATGCCCGCACCCACGACGGCGGGGGGCAGCGAGTTGGAGAACAGATAGGGCCGCGACCGCTGGCGCAGCATGTCGATGATTTCCTTGCGGCCGGTGGTGAATCCGCCCACCGCGCCGCCGAACGCCTTGCCCAGCGTGCCGGTCAGAATATCCACTTGCCCGCGCAGATTGTAGAGTTCGGTGATGCCGCGCCCCGTCCGGCCCAAGACGCCTGCCGAGTGGCATTCGTCGACCATGACCAGTGCGTCGTATTGCTCGGCCAGCGCGCAGATTTTGTCCAGCGGGGCGGCATTGCCGTCCATCGAGAAGACGCCGTCGGTGCAGATGATGCGGAAACGTTGCGCCTGCGCTTTTTTCAGACACTCCTCCAATTCGGCCATGTCGGCATTGGCATAGCGGTAGCGCACGGCCTTGCACAGCCGCACGCCGTCGATAATCGAGGCGTGGTTGAGCGCGTCGCTGATGATAGCGTCCTCCTCGCCGAACAGCGGCTCGAACACGCCGCCGTTGGCATCGAAGCAGGCGGCGTAAAGAATCGTATCTTCGGTGCCGAAGTAGTCGGCAATGGCCTTTTCGAGCTCTTTATGGATGTCCTGACAGCCGCAGATGAATCGCACCGACGACATGCCGTAGCCGCGTGCGTCCATCGCCCGTTTGGCCGCCTCGACGAGGCGCGGATTGTCCGAAAGTCCCAAATAATTGTTGGCGCAGAAGTTCAGCACTTGGCGTCCGGCCACTTCGATTTCGGCCCGCTGGGGCGAGCAGATGATGCGTTCGCGTTTGTAGAGCCCGGCCGCTTCGATAGCGTCCAACTCCTCCCGAAGATATGTTCTAAATTTGTCGTACATGGCTGATTGGTTTTGGGGATTGGTGTTGCGGATTGTTTTGGACAAAAATAGGAAAAAATCCGAAATGTGAACCGAATTTTGGTGTTGTATTCGATTTTTTATACTTTTGTGAAAACATACTGAAAGCGCATCGGCTTTTCTTCTCGATTCAAAACTTAGACACTTTTGACGTTAAGAAGAAATTGAGTTGATGCTCGTGCTGTTTTTAGGCACGGGCAATCTTCAATCTTCTTAACGGGCAGTCTAAGGCCTTGAATCGGGGTTGTATGATTTGCCCGCTTTTTATTTTGGGGCGAACCGGTAGGAAACTTGTTGTGGCATTCGGTCATTCTGTCCCGAAACCGCTCCCATAACTTCGCCTGAATGACCGTTTGGGTTCCCTGCCGAGTTCGCCCCGTTTTTTCATTAGCGCTACGGAAGGTCGGTTTGCTTCAGACGGTCGGAAGCGCTCTGACCGAATAATGGCGGCTCTTTGAGCCGCGCGGGCCGAAGCCTTCGCCCGCGAAGGCCCGCCGTTGGCGTCCTTCGCAGTCTTCGTCCCGCTTCTTTTTCTCAATCGTACCTTTTGATGTCAAAAGGTACCGAAAATCATCCGCACGGCGAAAATTGCGGGAGGTTGCGGTATCGGTCGCTGAACGAACACGAAAGACTGCGCTTTTCGCACGTTCGTTCCGGGCGCTCCCGACCCCTCGACCTCTTCTTCCGCAATTTTCACAGTGCGGAGTTTATGGTGCGGCTCTCCGAGCCGCCAATAATTGTGAATTATGAATTGTGAATTTTGAATTAATTAGTATCTTTGGCTTTGTTAATACGAAAGATATGAATCCCGAACAATACCGTCTTTGCGAGGTGACGTCGCCTGCGCTGGTGCGCGAGTGGCTCGACCTGCCGAAACGCCTTTATCGCGGCAACCGCAACTGGGTCTGCCCGCTCGACTGCGATGTGCTGGAAGTTTTCGACCCTACGAAAAACGAACTTTTTGCCGACGGCGAGGCCATTCGCTGGGTGGTGCGCGATGCGTCGGGCACGGTCGCGGGGCGTATCGCCGCGTTCTACAACCGCGAAAAGGCTGCGTTGGAAGAGCAGCCCACCGGCGGCTGCGGCTTCTTCGAGTGCATCGACAATCAGGAGGTCGCCGACATGCTGTTCGACGCTGCGCGGCTGTGGCTGGCCAGTCGCGGCATGGAGGCGATGGACGGCCCCGTCAACTTCGGACAGCGGCGCGACTGGTGGGGCCTTTTAGTCGAGGGCTACGAATTCCAACCCCTTTATAAAAATCCCTACAACCCGCCCTACTACAAAGAGCTGTTCGAGCATTACGGATTCCGCAACTACTTCAATCAGAATAGTTACATTTGGCGGGCCAACGTTTCCGAAGCGAACGAACGCATTTTCGACCGTTCGGAACGCCTGCTGTCGATGCCGGGCTACCACGTCGAGAACATCGACATGAAGAATCTGGAAGATGCCGCCGAAAACTTCCGCGTCATCTACAACAAGGCGTGGGCGCTGTTTTCGGGCGTGAAACCCATGACGCAGGACGAGGCGCTGCAACTGCTCAAACAGATGCAGCCGCTCATCGACCCCGACATCGTGTTTTTTGCATACTTCAACGACGAGCCTATCGGATTTTTCATCACGGTGCCCGACCTGAACCGCATCATCGGCAAGTTCAACGGGCGGTTCGGACTGGTTGAGAAACTGCGCCTGTTGTGGGACTTGAAAGTCCGCAAACGCAGCGACCGCATTTTCGGCGTCATTTTCGGCATTGCGCCCGAATTTCATGGCAAGGGGGTCGAATCGGCTATCATGGTGCGCTACTGGCACTTCATGATGGAGCAGCAGACCCGCTACAAGACGCTGGAACTGGCGTGGATCGGCGATTTCAATCCGGTGATGAACCGCATGATCGAAAACTACGTCTGCGCCACCCGTCACAAGATGCACACGACCTACCGCTACCTGTTCGACCGCACGAAGGAGTTTCACCGCTGCCCGCGTCTGGGCGTGAAGCGAAAAGATTCATTAGCGCGATAGACCGTTGTGGGGTTTCGGACGGTTATTTGCGCTATCACCGAAGATGTTGAAACGTCGCACGAATACTGCCC